>JBILSW010000540.1:0-2689 GCA_044371895.1 Rubrivivax sp. | reverse complement strand
GTGGGCACCGGCGTGGACTGCAGCATCCGCGAGCTGGCCGAGACGGTGGCGCGCGTCACCGGCTACCGCGGCCGTCTGGTGTGGGATGCGTCCAAGCCCGACGGCGCGCCGCGCAAGCTGATGGACGTGTCGCGGCTGGCGGCGCTGGGGTGGCGGGCGACGATCTCGCTCGAAGAGGGGTTGCGTGACACCTATGCGTGGTTCCGGCCGCACGCGGCGCACGTACGCGGCTGAGTCGGGGCTGAGTTGACTGGTTGGTGTGGCGAGCTCAGCGCCATGGCCATGCGCTCGATGGGCCTCACCCGGTGACTGATTCGTGAGCGGCGTCGGCCACCATTCTCCGTATGCCCCGGCTATACACTGAGTGGCCAAAAAGTTTGACGGACAGCCGCGCCATACACAAGATGTTCGCGTCTCAAGCCGAGGCCTCCCATGCGCCCTGCCCGCACCTTGGATTCGCTCCATCACAAGGAGTGGCATCACATGGGCAAGCGTATGGCGGTCGGGCAGGCGGCCGAGCCGGGGATTTCGCAACCCAAGGCAGAGAGCCGGGCCTGAGCTTCAGGCACAACATCCAGGAGCGAACATGACGACGGTGCAAATCAACTTGCCCGATGAACTGGCACAGAAGGCGGCCAGCGCAGGGCTGCTGTCGGCGGAAGCCATGGAGGCGATGCTGCGAGAGCAGCTGCGCCGCCATGCCGGCCAGGCGCTGCAGGCGATGTGGCAGCGCGGCCCGAAGGAAGAACTCACGCCCGAGATCGAGCAGGAGATCGTCGAGGAAGTGCGCAAGGTGCGCGCCGAGCGGCGGCAGCGCGGCGCGAGTTGATGGCGGGCTCAGGCAGCTTGCCGCTGCGGCTGGTGCTCGATACGAACATCGTCGTCGCGGGCCTGCTGTGGAACGGGCCGCCTCGGCGGCTGCTGGAAGCGGCCATTACCGGAGAGGTCGAGCTTTACAGCAGCCCAGTGCTGCGCGATGAGCTGGCGCACACGCTGAGCTATGCGAAGTTCGCCGGCACGCTGGAGAGCTTTGGGACCAGCATCGTGGCGCTGGTGGCGAAGTACACCGCGCTCGTCAGTCTGGTGGCACCGGCCAGCGTGCCGCGCGTGGTGGTCAACGATGCCGATGATGATCACGTCATCGCGGCAGCGGTGGCCGCAGGCGCCGACCTAATCGTCACCGGGGACCGCAGGCACCTACTACCCATCGGCAGCCACCTGGGCATCGCCATCGTCACCGCGCGTGAGGTCGTCGAGCGGTTGGAGACAAGACTCAAGACTTGACCCCGAGCCCTGACCCCGAGCCCTGTGGTGCAGCAGGTGCCGCAGACCGAGACCACGCCCTTCTACCCGCGCAGCCCCTACGGCGTGGCCAAGCTGTACGCATACTGGATAACCGTCAACTACCGCGATGCGCGAGCGGCCCGCGGCCGTGGTGCTGGCGGCCGCCAAGGTGGGCGGCATCCACGCCAACAACACGCTGCCGGCGGACTTCATCACCGAGAACCTGCAGATCCAGCTCAACGTGATCGACGGCGCGCACCGGGCCGGCGTGCAGCGCCTGCTGTTCCTGGGATCGAGCTGCATCTACCCCCGCCTGGCGCCGCAGCCCATGCGCGAAGACGCGCTGCTCACCGGCCCGCTGGAGCCCACCAACGAGCCCTACGCCGTGGCCAAGATAGCCGGCATCAAGCTGTGCGAGAGCTACAACCGCCAGCACGGGCGCGACTACCGCAGCGTGATGCCCACCAACCTGTACGGCCCGGGCGACAACTTCCACCCCGACAACAGCCACGTGATCCCGGCGCTGCTGCGCCGCTTCGACGAGGCGGTGCGCTCGGGCGCGCCCGAGGTCGTCCTGTGGGGCAGCGGCCGGCCGATGCGCGAGTTCCTCCACGTCGACGACATGGCCGCGGCCTGCGTGCACGTGCTGGAACTGCCGGCGCAGATCTATCGCGCCCATACCCAGCCCATGCTCAGCCACGTCAACGTGGGCACGGGGGTGGACTGCACGATACGTGAACTCGGCGAGACGATCGCACGCGTGACCGGCTACCGTGGCCGGCTGGTGTGGGACGCCGGCAAGCCCGACGGCGCACCGCGCAAGCTGCTGGACGTCTCGCGCCTGGCCGCCCTGGGCTGGCGGGCGCAGATCGGCCTGGAGGACGGCCTGCGCGAGACCTACGCCTGGTACCTGGCGCACCGCGAGGCCGCGCGGGGCTGAACGTCCGGGCCGAGGGCGGCGTCTGGGAAGACACCCAGGCCAGGGACACCCGAGCCGGCTGCTCTGGTTTTTTCAGGTGTTTGCAGGTGTACGCGAGTCCCTGCTGCCGCACGCCGGCGCCTGATGCCCGTCAGCGCCCGGCCTCCACCACCATCTGCACGCGGCTGCGGCCGCTGAACTCGTCGAGCTGCAGCCGATAGGCCAGTTGCGCCGTGGGCGGCAGCGGCTCGGTGCGCTGGAACCAGATCGCGTCGCGCACCTGCCCGCCGTGGCGCACGCGCAGCTTGAGGTGGCGGTCCTTCAGGAGCGTCTGCTGCAGCACCTCCACACGGTCGCAGAACAGCGGCGCCTCGAAACCCGATCCCCAGACCTGCGACTCCAGCAGCGCCGCCGTCTCCGGCGTGAACCACTGCGGCTCCAGCGGGCCGTCGGTGCGCAGCGTGCGCTGCAGCAGTGAGGCATCCA
>JBILSW010000539.1:0-2692 GCA_044371895.1 Rubrivivax sp. | reverse complement strand
TGCTCGTGTTGTTGAACGCGGTGCTGACGGTGGTGGTGCCGGCGCCGCTCTTGGTGTAGCTGCCGTTGTTGTTGAACGCGGTGGTGCCGCCGAAGGCCGGGCTGATGCTGTTGTCGAAGGCGTTGTTGTCGAGCCAGCTGCCGTTGTTGGTGAGCGTGGTCGTGCCGGAGCCGCCCAGGCGCAGGGCACCGCTGCCGCTGCTGGAGTTGGACCAGGTCGTGGTGGCGTTGAGCACCACGGTGCGGCCGTTGGTGATGTCCTTGTCGCTGCTGCCGCTCAGGGCGAGGTTGCCGTTGAATGTCGTGGTGCCGGTGCCGCTGAGCGTGCCGCCCGTCCACGTGGATGCGCCAGCCACCGTCAGCGAGCCGGTGCCGGCCATCGTGCCGCCGGCCAGGTCGAGCGACCCGATGCCGGACGCGGCGGCGAAGCTCAGCGTGCCGGCGCTCAGCCTCAGCGAGCCGGTGCCGCTGAAGCTGTTGATCGTGAAGCTGGTGCGGACTTCGGTGTTGAAGGCCCCCAGCAGGGCGTCATCAGCGACGCCGGGCAGGATGCCGCCGGTCCAGTTGCCGACCACGTCCCAGAAGCTGCCCGGGCCGACGAAGCTGCGCGGTGCGGCGTTCAGACCCGTACCGGCCAGGGCCAGCAGGGCAGCCAGGGCCACGGGGTGGGCGCGGAGGCTGCGGGCCGAGGGGGCTCGGCGGGCGGTACAGCGCAAGTTGCAGCGGGTGGTGCGGGTCGTCATGGCGAGCTCCGGGCGTGACAGCGGGCGCTGGACCGTGCGCCTGCGACGCAGGCCACGACCAGCCTGCCCAGCATGACAAGGAAGGCGTGACGCAAGCGTCACGAGGTCCCCTCGACGACGGATTCAGCACCCCTGGTTCGAGGGGGATCGAGGCCTTTCGGCTCAAGGGCCGTCGCCCTGCGGGCCTACGTTCGGCAGTGCCACCGCGTCGGGTGCGCCGCGCGCCCAGTGGTCGACCAGCGCGTCCAGCACCGCGCGCCCGCGGGCCGCGCCCTCGTCGTTGATCAGCATCGCCACCGCCCAGTCGTGGCCCTCGGCGTCGCGCAGCACGCCGGCCAGCGCCACCACGTTGCGCAGCGTGCCGGTCTTCAGGCGCGCCCAGCCGGCGGCGGGCGAGTCGCGCAGCCGCAGCCGCATCGTGCCGTCCACGCCCACGGTCGGCAGCGTGGCCAGCAGGTCGTGCCGGTGCGGGCTGCGCCAGGCGGCGCGCAGCATCTCGGCCAGCAGCCGCGCGCTCACGCGTTCGCGGCGCGACAGGCCCGAGCCGTTGTCGGTGACGAGCGCCGCGGCGTCGATGCCGTGGCGCTCGAACCAGTCGCGCACGACACGGTCAGCGCGTTCGGCCGTGGCCAGGCCGCGCGGCGCCAGCGCCTCCGGCGCGAGCGCTCCGATCTCGTGGAACAGCACGCGCGTGAAGGCGTTGTCGCTGGCCTTGTTCAGGTGGCGCAGCAGCTCGCCCCAGGGCCGGCCCTGGCGCCGCGCCAGCACGGCGGCCCCTGGCGGCGCGGCGGCGGCGCGCACGCGGCCCTGCCAGGTGCCGCCCAGCCCGTGCCACAGCGTCCGCAGCAGCCGCTCGGCCAGCTCGTCGCGGTCCAGCAGCTGCAGCTGCGCTCGCACCGTGCAGCCGCGCGGGAAGGCGCCGCGCAGCGCGATCGTGGTGGCGCCGCCGTCGCGGGCCACGGTGGCGGGCTGCCAGTGGTCGTCCCAGTCGGCGCAGCGCGCGTCGGTGAGCGCCATCGCACGCGCGTCGACCAGCAGGCCGTCGAGCGCGGGCACGCTGCGCGCCACCACGCCGTCGGCCGTGGCCTGCAGCTGCAGCGGCAGCAGGCTGCCGGCCAGGTTGAGCGCATCGGGGATCACGTTGTAGGGGAACTCGGGCGCGTCGTCGAAGGGCGGCAGGCCCAGGTCGGCGCGCGCCGGCTCGTAGCGAGTGCGGTCGAGCAGCACGTCGCCGCGGATCTCGCGCACGCCGGCCTCGCGCAGCTCCAGCAGCAGCGCCCACAGCTGCGGCACGCCGAGCTCGGGCTCGCCGCCGCCGCGCAGCACCAGATCCCCGGCGAGCACGTCGTCTTGCGGGCCCTCGCGCGGGGCCGCGCTCAGCAGCTCGGTGAAGCCGCGGTGGTTGGGGCCCAGCGCATCGAGCGCCACGAGGCTGGTCACGAGCTTCATGGTCGAGCCCGGTTGCACCGCCTGCCCGGCCCGGAAGCCGACCCCGCTGCCACGCCGCGTCAGCGGCAGCGCGGCGTAGGCCAGCGCATCCACCGGCAGCCGGGCCTGTGCCAACGCGCGCAGCACGGGCTCGGGCGGGCTGGCGTCGGCCTGCGCACCGAGGGGCAGCGCGGCGGCCAGGGCGGCGGCCAGCACCCAGCGGCGCGACATCGCGCGCCGACTCGGCTGCCGGCCGGGGCCTGCGCCAGGGCGTTGGTGCGGGAAGGTCATCTCCGGCATTGTCCGCGGCCGCCGCGACACTGCCGGGGGTGAACGCCCCCGCCCCCACCTCCACCCCCGCCCTGCACCTTGGCCTGGACGCCGGCGGCACGCAGACCCGCTGGGCCCTGGCCGACGCCGCCGGCCGCGTCGTGGCCGAGGGCTCGGCGCCGCCGATGTCGGGCCTGATGCTGCTCGACCCCGCCCACCGCGCCACGCTGCGGGCGGCGCTGCAGGGCCTGG
>JBILSW010000538.1:0-2701 GCA_044371895.1 Rubrivivax sp. | reverse complement strand
CGGCTTTGGCGGCCGGCTGGTGTGGGATGCGTCCAAGCCCGACGGCGCGCCGCGCAAGCTGATGGACGTGTCGCGGCTGGCGGCGCTGGGGTGGCGGGCGGCGATTCCGCTCGAAGAGGGGCTGCGGGACACCTACGCGTGGTTCCGGGCGCACGCGGCGCACGTGCGCGGCTGAAGCGGGGCCCGCCCAAGTGGACTGGGTGGGGTGATGGCCCACCCAGCTGAGCTAGGCTTTTTGCATCGCAGTCTGCAGGGAGAAGCAGGCTGCGGCGATGCACGGAGAATACGGGCTGCCGCGCCAGCTAGGCGCTACGTGCGGCCTCCTGAACCTGTTCCGGTTGGCAGACGGGCCGCCTCGTTCCCCATCCAGGATTCCAATCGGGCCATCAATTCTGCGCGATTGAATTGCTCGTTGGCCAAGCGCCTGCCGTTCTCGCCGAACGTGCGCAACTCTGAATCACCTAACGTCGATAGCCAGATGACGTTTGCTGCGAGCGCCGCAGCATCTCCTGCCTGACCGCAGACCCCACATTTGGCGGCTTCGATGACCCGGCGGCCTTCGCCGTCGAGCATCGCGACGATCGGCTTCCCGGTCACCAGATAACTCTGAAGCTTTCCTGGAACGGTCATCGAGAAGATCGGTTCTTTCTTGAGCGACACGAGCAGGGCGTCGGCTCCCGCGAAGAAGTCGGGCATGCGCTCAAGCGGATATCGACCGAGCAGGAAGACTGTCTCCTGCAGTTGCAGGAGCTCGATTTTCTGTTTCAGGTGTTCCTGCGTCCTGCCACTGCCAACCAGCAGCCAGCAGATATCCGGCCGCTGGGCTCGGGCCAGCGCCGCTGCTTCCAGTACCGTCGGCAGGTCCTGAGCCTCGCCGAAGTTGCCGGCGAAGAGAACACGAAAGCGCCCTGCGTAGGGCAGGAGTTCAGGTGCTGGCCGCAACTCGGACCCCGGCTCGACACCTGCCTCCACCCAGTTGGGAAAGTGCCGGAACTTGGCTGGATCCCCGGACCAGCGGGCCAAAGGCTCGGCGAACGCGGGTGACTGACCCAGCAACAGATCGCACCGGCGGTAGATGAACCGGCATAGTTGGCCGATTAGTCCGAGCGCGCGAGGAGATCTCACCACACCGATCGCGGCAAGTGTGTCGGGCCAGATGTCCAAGACCCACATCGACAAGGTCACCCGCTTCAGGCGCTTGAGTAGCAAGGCTGGCAATGCAGCGGTGATGGGGGAAGTCTGAAAGACGAAGATGTGGTCGAAGGCTTGGCCCCGAAGCATCCACGGTCCCTGAAGGCAGCCTCTGACCACAAAACTCCAATAGTTCAGCACTAGGTCGAGGCTGCCCCGACCCCGGGGCCGCAAGTTCACCCTGTGGACCCGAGCCCCTCGAAACTCGTTGAACCGCTGCGGATGAGAAACGAATTCCTCGCTAAGTACCCCTTCCGGATAGTTGGGCCGACCGGTCAACACGGTCACCTCATGGCCCCGGGCGACCATCTCACTGACGATCTCGTTGACGCGGAAATTCTCTGGCCAGAAGTACTGGCTGACGACCAGAAGGCGCATCAAGGATCCTGCTCAGGTGTACTCGTGCCACACCACTCGACGGACATAGTCGGTGTAGCTGTGCAGGATGCGCACGACCTTGTCCGAGACGTTGGGCATCGTGTAATCGTCAACCTCGCGAATCAGCCGACTCTGGTCTCGTGGTTGGGTTACCAGGATCGCCAGGGCCTGGTGTAGCCGCTCGGGCTCAAGTCCGACCATCATCACGGCTCCCTCTTCCATCCCCTCGGGCCGCTCATGGGCCTCACGGAGGTTCAGCGCCGGGAAGTTCAGGATCGAAGCTTCCTCGGTGATGGTGCCGCTGTCCGACAGGACGGCGCTGGCCTGCATCTGCAACCTTACGTAGTCGTGGAACCCCAGGGGCTTGAGCAGCTGCACCAGCGGATGGAACTGCCTGCCGGTCGCCTCGATGCGCTTCTTCGTGCGGGGGTGGGTTGAGACGATGACGGGCAGCCCGTAGGTCTGCGCCACCGAATCCAGCACGGCGCACAGCTTCCCGAAACTGCGGTCCGATTCGATGTTCTCCTCGCGATGGGCGCTGACGACGAAATAGCCCCTGGCGATCAGTCCCATGCGATGAAGGGCGTCCGAAGCTTCGATCCGATCGAGGTAGTGTTGGAGCACCTCGAACATCGGACTGCCGGTCTTGATCACCCGATCCGGCGGCAGGCCTTCGCGGAGCAGGTACTCGCGTGCGATGTCGCTGTAGGTGAGGTTAATGTCCGCGGTGTGGTCGACGATTCGGCGGTTGGTCTCCTCTGGAACCCGCTGGTCGAAGCACCGGTTGCCCGCCTCCATGTGGAAGATGGGAATCCGTCGGCGCTTTGCCGGGATCACGGCAAGGCAACTGTTCGTGTCACCTAGCACGAGCAGGGCGTCGGGCCGCACGACACCGAGGACATCGTCCACGGCCATGATCAGCTTGCCGATGGTCTGCGCCGCGTTGCTGCCAGCGCTGCTCAGGAAGTAGTCGGGTTTGCGAACGCCCAGGTCGTCGAAGAAGACCTGATTGAGCTCGTAGTCGTAGTTCTGCCCGGTATGAATCAGCTTGTGGTCGCAGTGCTCGTCGAGTCGCGCCAGTACCCTGGACAGGCGGATGATCTCGGGGCGGGTGCCGACGACCGTCGCGACG
>JBILSW010000537.1:0-2702 GCA_044371895.1 Rubrivivax sp. | reverse complement strand
GCCGATGATGGCCCGCACCTCGTGCTCACGCACGTCGAAGCTGATGTCGGTGAGCGCCTTCACGCCGCCGAAGCGCAGGCTGATGTTCTTCACGTCGAGGATGATCTCGCCGATCTTGCGCTCACCCATCACGCGGCCTTCCTGCCGAGTTCGGCGCCGACGGCCGCGAAGGTCTTCGCGTCCAGGATCTTCAGCGTCGCGTTGACGCTGCCGGTGCGGCCGTCCTCGAACTTGACGGCCGTCTCGATGAACTGCTCGGTGCGGCCGCCGTACAGCGCGTCGACCAGCACCTGGTACTTCTCGCCGATGTAGCCGCGCCGCACCTTGCGCGTGCGCGTGAGCTCGCCGTCGTCGGCGTCGAGCTCCTTGTGCAGCACCAGGAAGCGGCTGACCTGGCTGCCCGCCAGCAAGGCGTCGGCGGCGAGGTCGGCGTTGACCTTCTCGACGCAGTCCCTGATGAGCTCGAGCACCTCCGGCTTGCCGGCCAGGTCGGTGTAGCCGGCGTAGGGCAGGTTGCGGCGCTCGGCCCAGTTGCCCGCGGCCTCGAAGTCGATGTTGACGAAGGCGCAGACCTGCTCGCGCTTGTCGCCAAAGGCCACGGCCTCCTTGATGAACGGGAAGAACTTGAGTTTGTTCTCCACGTACTTGGGCGCGAAGATCGCGCCGTCGGCCGGCCCGCCGTCTTTCGCGAGAAGGCGGCCCACGTCCTTGGCGCGATCGATGATCTTCAGGTGGCCGGTGGCGTCCAGGAAGCCAGCGTCGCCCGTGTGGTACCAGCCGTCGGCGGTGAGCACCTCCTCGGTGGCCTTGGGGTTCTTGTAGTACTCCTTCAGCAGGCCCGGGCTGCGGACCAAGATCTCGCCGTTCGCCGCGACCTTGATCTCCACGCCGTCGATCGGCACGCCCACGGTGTCGGCCTTCACCTCGTGGTCGGGCTGCAAGCAGACGAATACCGCGGTCTCGGTGCTGCCGTACAGCTGCTTGAGGTTGATGCCGATGGAGCGGTAGAAGGTGAACAGGTCGGGGCCGATGGCCTCGCCGGCCGTGTAGGCCACGCGCACGCGGCTGAAGCCCAGCGTGTTGCGCAGCGGGCCGTAGACGAACAGGTCGCCCAGGCGGTACTTGATCGCGTCGAGGAACCCGACCGGGCGCCCGTCCAGAACGGCGGGGCCGACGCGCCGGGCCACATCCATGGCGCGCTGGAACATCCAGCGCTTGACTCGGCCGGCGTCCTCCATGCGGATCATCACGCTGGTGAGCAGGCCCTCGAACACGCGCGGCGGCGCGAAGTAGTAGGTGGGGCCGATCTCCTTGAGGTCGATCATCACCGTGGCCGCACTCTCGGGGCAGTTCACCACGTAGCCGCAGGCCAGCCACTGCGCATAGCTGAAGATGTTCTGGCCGATCCAGGCCAGCGGCATGTAGGCCAGCACCTCCTCGCGCTCGGTCAGCTTGTCGAAGCTCTGGCCCGCGCGCGCACGGTCCAGCAGAGTGGCGTGCGTGTGCACCACGCCCTTCGGGTTGCCCGTGGTGCCGCTGGTGAAGAACATGGCCGCCACGTCGCCGGGGCTGCGCTGCGCCACCTCGTCGTCAAAGTAGCGCGCGTTGCTGGCGTCGTGCGCCTGGCCGGCGGCCACCAGCGCGTCCAGGCTGTCCAGGCCTTCCTCGGCGTAGTTGCGCAGGCCGCGCGGGTTGTCGTACCAGATGTGCGCCAGCTGCGGGCATTGCTCTCGCAACTCGAGCATCTTGTCGACCTGCTCCTGGTCCTCGACCACCGCGAAGCGCACGTCGGCGTTGTTGACCGGGAACACGTACTCCGCGGCCACCGCGTCCTGGTACAGCGGCACCGGTATCGCGCCCAGGCTCTGCGCCGCCAGCATGGTGGCGTAAAGGCGGGGGCGGTTGTCGCCCACCACCAGCAGGTGGTCGCCGCGCTTCAGGCCGGCGTGCGCCAGCCCGCAGGACAGTCGCCGCACCAGCAGCGCCAGGTCGGCCCAGGTGGTGGTCTGCCAGATGCCATAGACCTTCTCGCGCAGCGCTGGCGCGCCAGGGCGTGCCTTGGCGTGTTCGAGCAACAGACGGGGGAACGTCGTCGGCACCGGGTGTCTCCTGGGTTCTGTGTGAACCCTGGAAGTCATTTTGGGCGGCACTTTGACGCCGCGTTGTCGTTGCGACGACAATCAAAGGGTTCCCACTGACGGGTTTTTCCCCGATGCCCCTGATATGCCCGCGCATGCCTTGCCGTCAGCTTCGAGTGCCAGAGCCGTGCGCAGTTCGCAGTCGCGCGCGGCTTTGCCCGCCGATCTCGAGGCCGTGCCCTGGCTGGCGCGCATCGAGCCCGAGCACGCCGGCCGCGTGACGGCCGAACTGCGTGTGATCGACCTGCAGCCCGGCGAGGTGCTGTGCCGCGTCGGACGGCCGGCCATCTGGTGGCTGGGCGTGATCGACGGGCTGCTGAAAATGAGCAACGACAGCGTCGAGGGCCTGCCCATCACCTTCACCGGTGTCACCAGCGGCGGCTGGTTCGGCGAAGGCACGCTGCTCAAGCGCGAGGTCTACCGCTACAACATCCAGGCCCTGCGGCCCAGCGTGGTGGCGGGCATCCCGGCGGACAGTTTCTACTGGCTGCTGGAGCGCAGCATCGCCTTCAACCGCTTCGTCATGGACCAGCTCAACGAGCGGCTGGGCCAGTTCATCGCCGC
>JBILSW010000536.1:0-2705 GCA_044371895.1 Rubrivivax sp. | reverse complement strand
AAGTGGGGCCGCGCCCAGGGCCATCACGTTGCGCAGCGGCACCTCGCCCAGCATCGCGCTGGGCGGAACGCGCCGCTCGACCAGCGTGCGCAGGTCACGGTTCAAGGCGTCGACCGACGCACCCGGCTTGAGCTTGAGAAAGGTCCGCGACCAAGTGGCCCGCCATGACTCGAACGTGGCACGATGCGCGGCAAACGTCTGGTCGCTGTAGAGCATCAGCACGCGCTGCAAACCCAGGTGACTGTTGGGCGGCGGCTCACGCACCACGCCGCTGACGCGAGACACCCACTTGCCGCAGCAAGGCAGGTCCACCTCGACCTCGCGGCCGATCACATCGGTGCTGCCAAACCAGGCCTTGGCGGTGGACTCGACCAGCACCATCGAGTGCCGGTCCACCAGGGCGGTCTCCGCCCGCCCGGCGATGAACTCAAGCGGGAAGATGCGCAGGAAGTCGGCGTCGACGAACCAGCTCTGCGGGTTCTCGCGCCGCTCTCCCTGGTCATTGCGGTACAGCACACGCAGCGTGCGCGGGATCATGCGCGCACCGGCCTCGACCTGCGGCAGGTCCTGCAGGATGAAGGGCAGGGCCACGCCGGGTGCAGCCGGGCTGACATCCGGCGGCTGGCCCGTGCTGTTGGTGGTGGTTGTCAGCTTGACGATGCGCTCGGCATCGGGCCAGAAGCGGTCGTACGACATCTCGTAGCGCGCAAACATCAACACCAGCAGGCAGGTGGCGCAACCCAGAGCCAGGCCGACGATGTTGATGGCGCTGCCGACGGCGTCGCGGCGCAGTGCGCGCAGCGCGACCGCCGCGTGGCTGAGCCATAGACGTGTGGTGGCGTTCATCGGTTCTTCCTGCGGTCGACGGATTGCCGGATCAGCGTGCGCGGCCCAGTGGACGCGCAGGCCGCATTGCTGCTGCCATGCGCAGCCGGGCCGCCGATCCGCAACGCGTTGAAAGACGTGGATTGGCAACGCCGGTCGCGTATGGCGCAACCCGTCGACCGGCTGGCACTGCGCTGCGCTTCCGAGCGACGTGCCCGGCGCTGCGGATCACGATCGAGCTGCATGCCGGCGCCGCCGCGGCTACAGCGCCGGCAGATCGGCGCGGTCGGCCGCCTGCCACATCACCCGCAGCCGCTCGGACGCCGCTGCCGCCTGTGCCGAATCGCCGCGTGCCTGGGCAAGCCGCAGCTCCGCCATCTGCGTCCACGCGTTCGGCCCGTAGTGCTTGACCGTTGCAGCAGTCTCTTTCGCCGCTTCCTCGTGCCGGCCGGCCGCCAGAAGCGCACCCACCAGCGCCAGCCGGCCGCTGGCGGCCAGTCGCGGCGGCTCGCCGCCCGCCTCGTCGTCCCAATCGGCGGCCTGGCGCAGTGCGGCGATCGCCGCCTCGTGCCGTCCCTCGGCCCGTGCGATCTCGCCGCGCGCCCAGGCCCCGGCCACCCGCAGGAGTTCAGGCGCCGGTTCACGGCCCAGGCGCGCGCGCCGCACGGTGCCGAGGTCCATCAGGCTGTCGAACTCCGCCAGTTCCTTCTGCGCCGATGCGGGGCGGCCGGTGCGGGCGAGGGCGATCGCGCGCGCGGCATGCCGGAATGCCTCGGCCACGCCCAGGCCCGGCGGCGGCGCTGGCTGTGCCAGGACTTCATCCCACTGCTGCGCACGCAGAGCGGTCAACGGCGCGAGCATCAGCGCGTACTCGCCGTGCCCGCCGGGGATGGTGGAGAAGCGCTGCTCGAACGCGCGCGCGGTGGCCAGCGCAAGCTCGAAGCGGCCTTCCTTGAGTGCGGAAAACCAGACAAAGTGCTGGTGGTGGTAGTCCCAGCCGCCAGCGCGCTGGCTCACGCCCTGCGCGGCGAGCGCGGCGTCGTAGCGCTTCTGCACCTCCAGTGCTTCCTGGTTGACCCGTGTCGCATCGGCGAAGCGGCCGAGATGCTGGTAGATGTGGCTGGGCATGTGCACCAAGTGCGGCGCGCCAGGGGCGATGCGGGCCAGCCGGTCGGCCGCAGCCTCGGCCTGGCCGGGCGCGGGCGACTGCTCGGCGGCGTGGATCAGCAGGTGCATCGCGCCGGTGTGCTGCGGATGCCGCTCGGTGGCGGTGCGCAGCCGGGCCACGACATCGGCCATCGCGCCCGTGGGTGCGCCGGTCTTGCGGTCCCACCAGTCCCAAGGGCTGGTGGTCATCACGGCGTCGGCGTACAGCGTCACGACGTCGGGGTCGTCGCCGAAGCGCTGCACCACATCGGCCATCGCCGCGGCATAGGCCAGCTCCTGCGCGTCGACGCTGCGCTCCGTGGGCCGCCCGGCGCACATGGCGACGCCGCGCGCTTCCCAGGCGCGCTGCTCGCGCTCGTCGGCGCGGCCGTATCGCACCGCCATGGCGTCGATAAGCGCACGTTCCAGCGGCGTGACGCCGGCCACGGCCGCCTGCGCCCGTGCGATATGGCGGCGGATGTCGCCGACAGGCCCGCGGTTGTCGTTGTTGATGTTCGGCGCTTGCGCCAGCGCCACGCCCCAGGCGCACATCGCGCAGGTCGGATCGCGCGCCAGTGCGGCGCGGAACACGCGGGCGGCCTGTGCATGCTCGAAGGCGTAGAGCAGTTGCAGGCCGTGGCCGAACAGCGCGCGCGCCTGTGCATCGCCAGCCGTGACTGCGAAGCGGGACTCGCCCAGCCCGGGCACCGGCTGGTAGGTTGCGGGCACGCGCG
>JBILSW010000077.1:0-9293 GCA_044371895.1 Rubrivivax sp. | reverse complement strand
GTTCAGGCCCTTGCCATGACCTCAACCTCGCAAGCGGGCCTGCCCATCACAGGCAACCGCATCCCGTCGAGCGTCGACCGCTGTGCCTGTGGCGACCGAATGCTTCTCAGGCTCTGAGCCGCAGCCGCGCCACAATGACCCGCATGGATGCATCGCCCCTGCCCGGCCCCAGCGCGCTCGACGGCGTGCGCGTGCTTGACTTGTCGCGCGTGCTCGCCGGGCCCTGGTGCACGCAGACGCTGGCCGACCTCGGGGCCGACGTGATCAAGGTGGAACGCCCGCCGGCCGACGGCCAGCGCGGCGGCGACGACACCCGCAGTTGGGGACCGCCCTTCCTCGCCGACGACCTGGGCCACGACACCGAGGATGCCGCCTACTTCCTGGGCGCCAACCGCAACAAGCGCTCGATCGCCATCGACCTCGCGCGGCCTGAGGGCCAGACCCTGGTGCGGCGCCTGCTGGCGCGCTCTGACGTGCTGGTGGAGAACTTCAAGGTCGGCGACATGGCCCGCCACGGGCTGGACGCCGACACGCTGACGCGCGAGTTCCCGCGCCTGGTCTATTGCTCCATCACCGGCTTCGGTCAGACGGGCCCCTATCGCGAGCGCGCCGGCTACGACTACGCCATTCAGGGCCTGGGCGGGCTGATGAGCGTGACAGGCGAGCGCGACGACCGCCCGGGCGGCGGCCCGCAGAAGGTGGGGGTGGCCGTGGCCGACCTGTTCACCGGCCTCTACGCCACGGTGGCCATCCTGGCGGCGCTGCGCCACCGCGACGCCACCGGCCGCGGCCAGGTGGTCGACATGGCCCTGCTAGACAGCCAGGTGGCCATGCTGGCCAACCTGGGCTCCAACTATCTCGTCACCCGCAAACCGCCCCACCGCGCCGGCAATGCCCACCAAAACATCGTGCCGTACCAGGTGTTTGAGGTCGCTGACGGGCACCTCATCCTGGCGGTGGGCAACGACGGACAGTTCGAGCGCTTCTGCCGAGTGGCGGGCCTGGACGGACTGGCGCAGGACCCCCGTTTCGCCACCAACGCGGTGCGCGTGAGCCACCGCGACGCGCTGACGGGCCTGCTGGAACCGGTGCTGCGGGGGCGCCGCCGCGATGACTGGCTCGCGGCACTCGAGGCGGCCAAGGTGCCTGCCGGTCCGATCAACGACCTCGCGCAGGTGTTCGACGACCCGCAGGTGCAGGCCCGGGGCATGACCGTCGAGGTCGAGCACCCCCGGCGGCGCCGGCTCGAGCTCGTGGCCAGCCCCATCAAGCTGTCGGCTACGCCCCCTCTGCTGCGGCGTGCGCCGCCGCTGCTGGGACAGCACAGCGACGAGATCCTGGACGAACTGGGCGTCGACGCGGAAACCCGTTCCGCGTGGCGGGTCAATGGACTGATCGGCTGATACTAGTGCCACGGAGTGGCGATTGTTCTTGCCAGCGGCTTGATTTGCAGGTTAGATAGAGGGTCGGGACTCCCTTGAGTTAGGGGCATGTTCCGCTGACATTCCGCACGGTTGTGTCTATACGCCTCGACATGAAGCTGAACACCCTGCAGCTGACGGATCCGACGGCGCCCACGGCGATGGGGCGGCGTGCGGCCGACTCTGTGGACTCGCAGGCACTGGTCGCGCAGCTCGGAAGCGAAGTGTCCGCCCACCTATCCAAGGCACTCGAACGCGTGACGACGCTGGCGGCAACCGGCAAGATCGACCGCGCCGGGCTGCGGGCGCTGCGCGACGAGATCGACCGTGCGCGGCGCGCCGGCATCATGGGCCAGCAAGTGGCGCGCTTGTCCGGCGGGCGCATGCAGCTGGCCAACGAGCGGGTCGATCTCACCGCGCTCCTGGGGGAAGCTCTGCGTCAGCGCGGGCGTGAGATTGACTCGCGCGGCATTGAGGTCTGCCAGGTGCTGTCGCCTGCCGAGGTCATGGGCGACGGCACGCTGCTGTACTCGTTGCTTCAGACCTTGCTGGACTGGTGCTTCGAGCATGCCTTTGGCCGCATCGACCTGACCGTTGAGATCAAGAGTTGGCCGGCGCACGCCTGCCTGAGCGCCAGCTTCCAGCACCAGCCGCCCGACGAGGTGGACCCGAGCCTCTCGCCGGCGGGGCCGCACAACGAGGCGCGGCTGAGCACGATGGCTTGGCGGCTGTTGCAGAAGACCGCCGACGTGCTGGGCCTGGACCTGCAGCGCCAGGACACGCCGGGCAGGACCAAGCTGAGCCTGCAGTTCCCACAGACGGTGGCGCCCAGCCTGGTGGCGCCCACCGGTGCAGTCGACCCGGTGACCCGTGATGCGCCGGTAGCCACCGGGGGCTCTCCGATGGCTGGCCGCCACGTGGTGGTGCTGGCGGCCCGCCGCGAGGTGCGCAACGTGGTGCGCACCTCGCTTCGCCCCATGGGCCTGATGGTCGACTTCGTCACCTCGGTGGAGGAACTGCGCCAGGTGGTGGCCGACGGCCTGCCGCACGCGGTGGTCTACGAGGCCGCGGTAGCAGGCGAGCCCTTCGAGCGACTGCGGCGCGAGATCCTTGCCGAGGCTCCTGCGATGGTGTTCATCCGCATCTCCGACCAGGGCAAGGCTTTCGAGGTGCTCAACGTCGGCGGCCGGCAATTCACTAGCGTGGGCCGCGACGCGATCATGTTGGCCCTGCCGGAGGCGCTGACCTTCGAGCTCTCGCGCGCCGACGAGGCTGCGGCACGCAAGGCCTAAGCGGCCGCTACGGCGGCCGGCAACGAAAGAGCCGGCCCGCGGGCCGGCTCAGAGCAGGCGCCCAGAGGCGCCCCGATGAAGTCAGCCGCGTCGGCGGCGTGCCAGCAGGCCCATGCCGGCCAAGCCAGCCAGCATCATCGCGTAGGTACCGGGCTCGGGCACCAGGGCGGCGTTGATGAAATCGGCGTGGATGAACGTCGGTACGTAGCCGCTGAACTCGCCGAAGCTGCTGTTCAGGCCGGACAGGAAGTCACCGTTGGCCGTCCCGAAGCTCAGACCGTAGGAGTTGACGCCCGAGATCCGGCCGTTGATGAAGTTCGGGCCACCCGAATCGCCACCGGCTACGCCCACCTCGCGAATGCCGACGCCGGTGTTGCAGAACTGCGAAGAGCCGGGCGCGATGCTGAAGTCGGGGTCGGCGGCAAGCCGGCACGAGGCGTCGTTGGCAGCCAGGCCATTGTCGAAGTCCGAGACGTAAGAGAACGCGATCTGCGCAGCAGGCAGGCTGGGGTTGTCGAATTCACCATCCCAGTAGCCGGCGCCCCAGGCGGCATCGCCGAAGCGGAAGTCGTAGCGATTGTCGCCGCTGCGCAGGCGTGCGGTGAAATTGCTGCTGCCGGTGGCGCCATCGCCAAGCCTGCCATAACCAGCCACGTTGAAGTGCGCTCCCGTGAGGTCACCGCCAAGGTAAAGATCATACGCAGACGCCCAGCTCGGGGCCGCCGCGCTCAGGCGCAGTACGGCAATGTCGTTCTGGTCAATCACCTGCCCGGTGTACAGCGGGTGCACCGTGTAACCCGCCACCGTGATGGTTGTGACGCCGGTCGCCACAGCCGGCGGCACGCCGCTGAAGACCCGCGTGCCCGGCGCCACCCCGCCCACGGGTTGGAACATGACATACGTCGTGAGCGGGTTGGCAGAGCCAAAGCCGTCAGAGACGCAGTGGGCGGCCGTCAGAATCGACTGGCGGTCGCTCAGCAGGGAGCCACTGCAGATGAAGGCGTTGCCAGAGCCGTAGTCCATCAACAGCTGAACCACGCCGCTGTCGCGGGGATACGACGGCCAGTAGATCGGATCGCCGCCATTGGTGATGGGGCCACCCGACACGGTGTTCGTGGTGCCGGTCAGCATATGACTGGCGGTCCACTCCAAGCCGTTGGCTAGGACGCCGGACATCGTGGACGGCGTGGCCTTGGCGACGCTCGCAGCCCCAGCGGCCAGAGCCAACGCCGTCAGAGCGAGGTTGATCTTCTTCATGGAACGGGTTCCTGAAGTGCTTGTGTGGACGATGCTAAAGAGTGCCCGAAGAGCGGGACCGCCGCACGACCCTACTCGTCCGAAACCCCTCGAATGGGGGGGGCGGGCGAACGCCGAGGCCGGGCGCCGCAGCAGCGCCTGCGGCGTTGGCCGGCGGGGGCACCCTCGCCCTCCAAGGGCGCATCCAAGGGGGCTGCAGCCCCTGCCGTAGACTTGGCACAGCCGCCCGCAGCCAGCATCCTCGACCGCCGAACCGATGAACACCCCGCCCTGCCTCCCGCCGCGCCGGGCGCTGCTTGCGACCTGCGCGCTGCTTCTGGGCGGCCTGGCAGGCTGCGCCGGGCGCGACCAGGCCCCGGGGTTCGGCTACACGCTGCTCGACGGCAGCAAGGGTCACACCGACCGCCTGCGCGGCAAGGTCGTGCTCATCAACTTCTGGGCCACCAGCTGCGTCACCTGCGTCAAGGAGATGCCGGCGCTCGTGGCCACGCACGAGCGCTTCAAGGCCCGCGGCTACGACACGCTGGCGGTCGCCATGAGCTACGACCCGCCGGCCTACGTGGCGAACTTCGCCGAGACGCGCAAGCTGCCGTTCGGCGTCGTCATCGACAACACCGGCGCCATCGCGCGGGCCTTCAACGACACCACCATCACGCCGACGACCTTCCTGCTTGACAAGCAGGGCCGCATCGTTAAGCGCTACGTGGGCGAGCCCGACTTCGCCGAGCTGAACGGCCTGGTCGACAAGCTGCTGGGCGAAGCCTGATCGGGCGCCCGTGATCGGACGGCTCAGCGGCCGCCTGGCGGCCAGGAACCCACCGCAGGTGCTGCTCGACGTGAACGGCGTGGGCTACGAGCTCGACGTGCCCATGAGCACCTTCTTCAACCTGCCGGCCCCCGGCGAGCCGGTGCAGCTGCTCACGCACCTGGTGGTGCGCGAGGACGCCCACCTGCTCTACGGCTTCCTCACCGAGGGCGAGCGCGGCACCTTCCGCGAACTCGTGAAGATCAGCGGCGTGGGCCCGCGCACGGCGCTGGCCATCCTGTCGGGCCTGAGCGTGGCCGAGCTGGCAGCCGCGGTGAGCCGGCAGGACGGCGCCCGGCTCGTCAAGGTGCCGGGCATCGGCAAGAAGACTGCCGAGCGGCTGCTGCTGGAGCTCAAGGGCAAGCTCGGTGCCGACCTCGCGCTGCCATCCGGCGGCGTGGCGCTGTCCGACGCGCAGGCCGACATCGCGCAGGCGCTGCAGGCCCTGGGCTACAACGAGCGCGAGGCGCAGGCCGCCATCAAGGCGCTGCCGGCCGACGTGGGCGTGTCCGACGGCATCAAACAGGCGCTGAAGGCCTTGAACCGATAATGACTGGATGGGCATCCAGACCGACGACTTCGCCGCCCCGCCCCCGCGCCGGGCGCTGAGCGCCGTACCGGCCAGCCCCAACGAAGAGGCGCTGGAACGCGCGCTACGCCCCAAGGGCCTGCGCGACTACGTCGGCCAGGCCAAGGCGCGCGAGCAACTCGAGATCTTCATCGGCGCCGCCAAGCACCGCGCCGAGGCACTGGACCACGTGCTGCTGTTCGGCCCACCCGGCCTGGGCAAGACGACCCTGAGCCACATCATCGCCGCCGAGCTGGGCGTGAACCTGCGACAGACCTCGGGCCCGGTGCTCGAGAAGCCCAAGGACCTGGCGGCCATCCTCACCAACCTCGAGAAGAACGACGTGCTCTTCATCGACGAGATCCACCGGCTCAGCCCGGTCGTCGAGGAGATCCTGTACCCCGCGCTTGAGGACTACCAGATCGACATCATGATCGGCGAGGGCCCGGCGGCACGCTCGATCAAGCTCGACCTCCAGCCCTTCACGCTGGTGGGCGCAACCACGCGCGCCGGCATGCTGACCAACCCGCTGCGCGACCGCTTCGGCATCGTGGCGCGGCTGGAGTTCTACACGGCCGAGGAACTCACGCGCATCGTCACGCGCTCGGCCGGGCTGCTGAACGCGCCCATCGACGACGCCGGCGCGCGCGAGATCGCGCGCCGCAGCCGCGGTACGCCGCGCATCGCCAACCGGCTGTTGCGCCGCGTGCGCGACTACGCGCAGGTCAAGGCCGACGGCCACATCTTGGCGCCGGTGGCCGACGCCGCGCTGGCCATGCTCGACGTCGACCCGCTCGGACTCGACGTCATGGACCGCAAGCTGCTCGAGGCCGTGGTGCACCGCTTCGGCGGCGGGCCCGTGGGCCTGGAGAACGTGGCCGCGGCCATCGGCGAGGAAGCCGGCACCATCGAGGACGTGATCGAGCCCTACCTCATCCAGCAGGGCTACCTGCAGCGCACGCCGCGCGGCCGCGTGGCCACGGCGGCGGCCTGGCGCCACCTTGGCCTGGCACCGCCGAGTTCAGGCGGCGACCTCTTCGGCGGCTGAGCCCGCGGTATCTTCCAGGTGTCGCCGGTCGTCCCAGCCGACGACGCGGAAGCGCTCGCCGGTGTAGAGAAGCCGGTTGATGGCGGCGTTGGCCAAATGCCAGGTGCGCGGCGCCTGCAGGCCGATGCCGCTGGCGGCGCGGTACAGGCTGTCGAGCACGCCGCCGTGCGCGACGATGGCGATGGTCTGGCCCGGGTGGGCCTGGGCCAGCCGCGTGAATGCAGCCACGGACCGCGCCGAGAAGGCCTCGAGCGACTCGCCGCCGCCCGGCCCGAAACCGGGCTCGCGCTGGCGCCAGCGGCGCGCGTCATCAGGGAAGCGTTCCTCGATCTCGTCGTGACTCAGGCCCTCGAGCACGCCGAAGTGGCGCTCTCGCAGCGCCGCGTGCGTCTGCAGGCCCAGGCCACAGGCAGCGGCCAGGGCCGCGGCGGTGTCGCGGGCGCGCGCCAGATCGCTGGCGTGCACGGCGGCCAGACCGGCATCGGCCAGCGCGGCCGCCAGCCGCGCGGCCTGCCAGCGGCCGGTGTCGTCGAGACCGATGTCGAGATGGCCCTGGAGGCGCTGAGTGGCGTTGTAGGCCGTCTGGCCGTGGCGCAGCGCGAAGACGAGGGTGGGCTCGAACACGCTGACGGGCCCGGGGCTCAGGGCGCTTCCGACAGGAGCCGGGCGTTGAGCGTGTAGGTGCCCGAAAAGGTGGCCTCGCCCAGCACGCGACCGGCGAGTTCCCGCCGCACGGCGTGGCCGTCGAACACCCCCTCCAGTGGCAGCCGCGGCACGGCCACGGCGTATAGCGTGAAGACGTAGTGGTGCACCAGCGAGTCGTTCCAGGGCGGGAACGGCCCGTCGTAGCCGAAGTACTGCCCGGCCATGTCATCGTTGTCGGCGAACCATCTGGTGTAGTCGTTCAGCCCGTGGCGCGCGGCCTCGGCGCCCGGCACCCCCGGCACGCCCGGCACCGACGGGTCGGGCTTGCCGCGCGGCGTGAAGCCGCGGCTGAAGGCGCCCTCGGCGATCTCGGCCGGCTCGGGCGGCAGGTCGACAAGCACCCAGTGGAAGAAGTCGGCGCGCGGCAGGTCGGCCGGCACCTCGCGGCCGGGCTGGTTGACGTCGTCGGCCCGGGTGGGCACGTCGAAGTCGTGGCAGATCATCACCAGGCTCTGCGTGCCCGCCGGGAGGTCGGACCACGACAGGTGCGGACTTAGGTTGTCGCTGAAGGTGGCGCGGCCGGCGCCATCGGGCCGCCCGGCCGCGTGGCGCTCGGGGATGCGGTCGCCATTGGTCCAGCTGTCGCTCCAGAGCTTCATCGGGTGTTGCCTCGCTTGGTTGGACGCCGCTCAGGCACCCCAGACCACTGGTTCGCCGGCGGCGTGGCTGCGGCGCAGCAGGTCGATCATGGGCCACAGGCGCTGGCGCAGCCCCACGGCGCGCGGGCCGTCGTCGGCATCACCTGACGGCTCGGTGGCGGGCGTGGCCTCGGCACCGGCCACTGCGGCTTCGAGGGCCGCCAGCAAGCCCGGCATGTGCCCGGGCTCGAAGATGCCGCGGGCTGCGGGCTCGCGGCCCAGCAGGCGCAACAGCGCGTCGCCATGGGCCTGCAGCATGATCACGTCGCCGCTGGCCTTGCTTCGGAACTTGTACAGCATCGCAGCATTGTGCGGCGAACCGCCGCGCGGCGCCGGAGTCCCCGATCAGCCCGCGATCAGCCGCTGACGAGCCGGATGCGCGGCAGGCGGCGCGCCAGCGTCGGGGCCGCCGCCGCACCGGGCCCGGGCAGCCGCTGCTCGAAGCTCCGTGCGTCCAGCGCCGGGGCATACAGGAAGCCCTGGTACTCGTCGCAGCCGCTGTCCTGCAGGAACTGCCGCTGCGCCTCGGTCTCCACGCCCTCGGCGATGACGCTTTTGCCCAGCGCCCGGGCCATCTGCAGGATGGCGAGCACGATGGCGGCATTGCCCTCGTCCCCGGGCAGGCCCGCCACGAAGGCGCGGTCGATCTTGAGCTTGCTGACCGGGATCCGCTTCAGGTAGGCCAGGCTCGAGTAGCCGGTGCCGAAGTCGTCGATCGACATCTGCACGCCCAGCCGCGCCAGGGCGTCCAGGCGCTGCAGCATCTCGCCGCCCTCGTTGTGCAGCAGGATGGACTCGGTGAGCTCGAGCTCCAGCAGACGCGGCGGGATGCCGGCCATGTCCAGCGTCTCGGCCACGCGATCGACGAAGTGAGCCTGCTGGAACTGCAGCGCCGAGACGTTGACCGCCACCGGCAGATCGCGCCCCTCGGCGTGCCAGCGCGCAGCCTGGCCCACGGCCGAGCGCAGCACCCACTCGCCGAGCTGCACGATGAAGCCGCTGTCCTCGGCCACCTTGATGAAGCGGCCGGGCGGGATCTCGCCCATCTCGGGGTCGCGCCAGCGCAACAGCGCCTCCGCGCCGGTGATGGCGCCAGTCTGCAGGCACACCTGGGGCTGGTAGTTCAGTCGGAAGCGGTTGGCCGCCAGGGCCTGGCGCATCGCGTGGTCCAGCCTCATGTGGCTGCGCCAGTCGACCTCGGTGCGCACCTGGTGCATGCGCCAGTTGCCGCGCCCGGCCCCCTTGACGGCGCGCATGGCCTGCTCGGCGCGCCGCATCAGCTGGTCGGCGTCGCGCCCGTGCGAGGGCGCCAGCGCCACGCCGATGCTGCAAGTGAGCGTGAACTGCGCGTCACCCACACTGCAGGGCTTCTTGATCTCGGCCAGCACGCGCGCCGCCAGCCTCTCGGCGAACCCGGCATCGGCCGGGCTGACGACGATGGCGAACTGGTCGCCGCCCACCCGAGCCAGCAGGTCGTCCCGGCGCAGGCAGCCCTGGATCCGGCGCGCCACGTCCAGCAGCACGTCGTTGCCCACCGCGTGGCCAAGCGAGTCGTTGAA
>JBILSW010000535.1:0-2715 GCA_044371895.1 Rubrivivax sp. | reverse complement strand
CAGGCCAGCAACAGCTGCACCATGGGCTGGCGCAGCACGGCCAGCGTGGCCGTCGCCAGAGTGCGCCGCCGCGGCGCGGGCAGGCGGTTGGGGCCGTCGCGGGCCAGTCGGGCGCGCGCCTCGGCCTCGCTCAGGCCGCCGACGTCGTCGGCGATAGCCCCGGCAGGCCCGGGCGTCTGGACCGCACCATCGGTGGAGCGATCGGCGGAGCGATCGACAGGGATAGGCATGATCCATTTGCGGCCGGGCCAGCGGCAGCGGCGACCACGCCGGGCGCGAGCGGCGCTGCGTGTTCACCACCACCAGCCAGCGGCTTGGCCAGGGCATCGGGGCCCGTCGCCGGGCGGCGCTCAGCCCGCCATGCCGACGTGCAGTTCGTTGACCACCCGGCCGATGCCCGGCGCGGCCCAGGCGGCGCCCGTGGCCGCCTCGCGCTCGGCCCAGGTATCGACACGGCCACGCAGCGTGACGGTCGAGCCCGCGACCATGACCTCGATGCGGCGGGCCTCGCGCTGGGCGTGGCGCTCCAGCGCCTCGCGGATGCGGGTGGACACGTCGGCCGGCGTGATGGCGGGCTTGATGTTGACCAGGTTGCTCACCGCCGTCACGCCCGCCAGCCCGCGCACGGCCCGCTCGGCGCTGCTGCGCTGGTAGTCCCAGTCGACCTCGCCGGTGAGGCTGACCCAGCCCTTCTCGACCTTCACCCGGATGCGGTCGGCCGGGATCAGCACGCTCAGGCTCAGCGCGGCCTCGGCCGCCTCGGCGATCTCGGAGTCGCTGCGCCGGTGGCCCGGGGCGAGCTTGACGTCCAGCTCCACCGCCACGGCCTTGACGCCCTCGACACGCTGAACGGCCCGCTCGATGGCGTACTTCTCGGCGTAGGTCTCGAGGTGCCCCGTGAGGGTCACCACGCCGTCTTTGGCCGCGACGCCGACATGGGCGGCGTTGATGGCGGGATCCCACTCAAGCTCGTGGGTCACGTCGGTCTTCAGTTGAGCGTCGGTCTTCATCGTGTTCCTTTCGTGTCTGGCGCCTTGCGGCTGGAGGGGCTTATCGTCGGCCGGCGTTGCCTGGTGCCCATTGAGGCGGCGCAACGCGCCGCGCCCGGCTCTGCCGGCCTGCATGCCTGGCCGCCCTAGCGTCGCGAGATCAGCATGCCCACCAGCAGCCCGACCCCGGCCGCCAGCCCGGCGGCCGCATACGGATGCGTGTGCACCGCGGCGTCGGCCGCGTGGGCGGCGCGGCGCACGTTGTTCGCGGCCGCGTGCTGCATCGTGGCCAACTCGTCGCGCACCTGGTGCAGGCGCGCCTGGAAGCGCTCGCGCTCCTGTGTCAGCGGCTCGCCGCCGCGGTGCGCGGCCTTCAGCAGCGACTCGGCGTCGCTCACCATGTCGCGCAGGCTGTCCTCGAGTCGGTCGCGCAGCGCCGGGTCGGCTTGAGGGGGCAGGGTGGGGACATCCATGGCACTTCTCCGGGGGTTGGCCGCCAGCATCGGTGCCGCGCGGAAGACGCGCTTGAGCGGGCTCAACGCGGCGGCGATGGCCCGGCGGACTCCGGTCACGCCCGCAAGGGCGACGCCAGCGCGGACGGCAGCCGCAGCACCGAGCCCAGCACCCGGCTGGGCCGGAAGGCCGTGAGGCCCTTGAGTCCGCCACGCCAGGCCTGCCCGTACAGCGCCTCGAACTCGGCATAGGAGCAGGCCGCGGGGGCGTTGACGGTCTTGGAGATGCCGGCATCGATGTACGGTGCCACCGCGACCAGCATGGCCACGTGGCCCTGCGGCGACAGCTCCATCGCGGTGACGAAGGCCTCGGTCGGCGCCGCCGCGCTGCCCTTCAGGCGCTGGTACAGGCGCCAGGCGTGATCTTCCACCTCGTAGGCGATGACGCCGGGTTCGAGCCGGCGCCGACGGTGGCGCAGGTAGGTCCATGCGAAAGCCGGCTCGATGCCGCTGCTGGCGTTGTCGGCGAAGGCCAGCGTCACGCTGCCGGCCGGCGCGATGGACAGCAGGTGCGAGTTGCGCAGCCCATGCTCACGAATGCCGCGCCGCAGCGCCTCGGGCAGGCGCGACGCGAAGCTGCCCTGGCGCAGGACGCCGTCGGCGTCGAACAGCGGAAAGGGCCCGCGCTCGCGCGCCAGCGCCACCGAAGCGGCGTAGGCGAGGTCGCGCATCTGGCGCGCCACTTCCGCGGCCAGGGTGCGCGCCGCCGCGCTGCCGTAGTGCAGCCCCAGCATCACCAGGGCGTCGCCCAGGCCCGTGAAGCCCAGCCCGATGCGGCGCTTGGCCAGCGCCTGCCGGCGCTGCGCCGGAAGCGGCCAGGTGGTGAGCTCGAGCACGTCGTCCAGCATGCGCACGGCCACGGGCACGATCGCGGCCAGCCGCTCGGTGGCCAGACGCGCCGTGGGTTCGAAGGGCGACTCGACGAGCCGCGTCAGGTCCACCGAGCCCAGGCAGCAGCCGCCATAGGGCGGCAGCGGCTCCTCGCCGCAGGGGTTGGTGGCGGCGATGTGCTCGCAGTAGGCGAGGTTGTTGTCGCGGTTGATGCGGTCGATGAACAGCACCCCCGGCTCGCCGTGCTCGTGCGCGTGGCGCACGAAGCCCTCCCACAGCGCACGGGCGGCCACGCGGCGGTAGACCCAGCGCCCGTCGGCGCGCCGCGTGGCGCCCGCGGCCACCTGGGCCGGGCCGGGCTCGGCGGCGTGCACCAGCTCCAC
>JBILSW010000076.1:0-9328 GCA_044371895.1 Rubrivivax sp. | reverse complement strand
GGTGCCGTGCTGGTCGTCGTGGAACACCGGGATCTTCATGCGCTCGCGCAGCTTGCGCTCGACGTAGAAGCAGTCCGGGGCCTTGATGTCCTCGAGGTTGACGCCGCCAAACGTGGGTTCCAGCGCCGCGATCACGTCGACCAGCTTGTCGAGGTTCTTCTCGGCAATCTCGATGTCGAAGACGTCGATGCCGGCGAACTTCTTGAACAGTACCGCCTTGCCCTCCATCACGGGCTTGGCGGCCAGCGGGCCGATGTCGCCCAGGCCGAGCACGGCGGTGCCGTTGGTGACGACGGCCACGAGGTTGCCGCGCGCGGTGTAGCGGTAGGCGTTGGCGGGGTCGGCGACGATCTCCTCGCAGGCCGCCGCCACGCCCGGGCTGTAGGCCAGCGCCAGGTCGCGCTGGTTCAGCATCTGCTTGGTGGCGGTGATGGCCAGCTTGCCGGGCGTCGGGCGCTCGTGGTAGTCAAGCGCGGCTTTCCGCAACTGGGCCGCTCGCTCGGCAGCGCTGGTGTCGTTCGGGCTGGACATTCAAATCTCCTGTCGAATTCATTGTAGGAGTCGCCCCCTTGCGCGAAGCCGCGCGAATCCGTACGAGAAACTGCGTAGCAGCTTTGTCTGGCGGCTGCGGATACTCGCCCGACTCGCATGACGCCCCCCCTGCCGACGACCCCGGGTCAGACGCCGACGCCGACGACGCGCCTGGCGCAGCGCGGCCGCGCTCGGCGCGTGCTGCTGTGGGCGGCGTTGATGGCGCTGCTGGTGGTGGCGCAGTCGCTGCTGGTGGTGCTGTCGCTGAACTTCGAGAGCGGCCGCGCGCAGGACGACACCGAGCGCGTGGCCACGCTGGCCGCGGCCGAGATCAGGCGTGAGCTCATGCGCCAGGCGCGCGCGCTGCAGTCGCTGGGCTTCCCGCTGGCCGAAGCCGAGCGCGAGGCCGCCGTGGGCGCGCTGCTGCGCCAGCGCCAGGGCCTGGAGCGCGTGGAGCGGCGCGGCGAGGACTTCGCCATCCTGCGGGTGCAGGACACGCCCTATCCCCCGACCCTGTTCGCGCAGATGTCGCGAGGCGAACTGCTCACCGAGACGCAGCTGGCCTGCGCGGCGGCGCGGATCGTGGGCGCACCGCGGTTCTCGCGCTCGTACTTCGTGCCGATGCCGGGGGGCCAGGGCACCGAGGTCGTGGATCTGTGCGTGCCGCTGTCGGCGGCGGCCGGCGGCGGCACGCTGGTGGGCAGCTTTTCGCTGGTGCGCGTGCTCGAGCGGCTCGGCGACGAGCGCGCCTTCGGCGGCCACGAACTGACGCTCGTGGAGCCCGACGGCACGCGCCTGGCGCGGGTCGGCGCGACCCGCGGCGCGGGGGTGTTCGTGGCGCGCCAGGTGATCGATCTCCCGGGCTTCTCGACGCAGGTGCGGGCAGACGGCACGCGGGGCCGGCCAAGCCTCGTGCCCAACCTGACCACCGCGCTGGTGGTGGGCCTTTCGCTGGCGCTGTTCGCGGTGGCCGCCCTGCTGGCGCGCGACGGTCGCCGCCGCGCCGAGGCCGAGCGCGCGCTGGCCGAGGCGCTGGCGCTGCGACGGGCCATGGAGGATTCGCTGCCCACGGGCCTGCGCGCCCGCGACCTGCGCGGCCGCGTCACCTACGCCAACCCGGCCTTCTGCGCCATGGTGGGCCTCACGCCCCGGCAGCTGCTGGGGCCGGCCGCGGGCGAGGCGGTCGAATGCGAGGCCGCCGTGCCGGGCGACGACGACGCCGCGGTGCAGCCCTACTGGCCACCCGAGTACGTGCCCGAGTACCGCCGCCGCATGCGCCTGCGCCAGGAAGGCCGGGGTCACGGCCCCAACGAGGCGCGGGAGGGCGTGGAAACCGTGTTCATGCGCAGCAACGGCGAGCGCTTCCCGGTCATGGTCTACGAGGCGCCGCTGGTCGACGGCGCCGGCCGGCAGACGGGGTGGATGAGCGCCGTCGTCGACCTGAGCGCACAGCGCCGCGTCGAGGAGCTCTCGCGCCAGCAGCAGGAGCGGCTGCAGGCCAGCGCCCGCTTGGCCACGGTGGGCGAGATGGCCTCGCTGCTGAGCCACGAGCTCAACCAGCCGCTGGCCGCCATCGCCAGCTACGCCAGCGGCTCGCTGAACCTCATGGACGGCGGCCTGCCCGAGGCCGACCCCGAGTTGCGGCCGATGCTTCGGCAGGCGCTGCAGCGCATCGCCGAGCAGGCCGACCGCGCCGGACGCGTGATCAAGAGCGTCCATGCGTTCGTGCGCCGGCGCGATCAGCAGCACGAGAGCATCGGCGCCGAGGACCTGTTCGAGGCCGTGCTGCCGCTGGTGCGATTGCAGGCGCGCAAGAGCGGCACGCGCATCGAAGTGCGGTTGCCCACGGGCGCGGCACGCCTGCCCTCGGTGCGCTGCGACCGCACGATGGTCGAGCAGGTGCTGCTCAACCTCAGCCGCAACGGCATCCAGGCCATGGAGGGCGGCACCGATCTGGAGCAGCGGCTGCTCGTGCTGGCGGCAGAGCCTGCCGAGGACGGCCGCCGCATCGTATTCATCGTGGCCGACCAGGGCCCCGGCATCCCGCCCGAGGTGGCGGCACGTCTGTTCACGCCCTTCTTCACCACCCGAGCCGAGGGCATGGGGCTGGGCCTGAGCCTGTGCCGTACGGTGGCCGAGCAGCACGGCGGCGCGCTCGCCTTCGGCCCCGGACCGCAGGGGCGAGGCACGGCATTCCGCTTCACCCTGCCCGCGGCGCGGGCGGCGGTGGCCGAGGCAGCGGTACTCCCGGAAGCACCCCCGGGGGCGTCCCCGAGGGCCGCCGGCACCGAAAGCAGCGACACTGCGGACCCCGAAGTCCTGTCATCCGCCCGCCTGTGAGCTCGAGCCCCGCCGCCGGTATCCCGGTGGTGTACCTGGTCGACGACGAAGACGTCGTACGCGATGCGCTGGCCTGGCTGCTGCGCTCGCGGCGGCTGCTGAGCGAGGGGTTCCCCAGCGCCGACGCCTTCGGCGCTTGGCTGGCCCGGCAGCGCGCCCCGGGCCGGCCAGCCTGGCCCTCAGCGCCGTCGTGCCTGGTGCTGGACATGCGCATGCCGGGCCTGAGCGGGCTGGGCCTCTTCGACCGCCTGGCCGACGAGGGGCTGCTGCCGCTGCTGCCGGTGATCTTCCTCACCGGCCACGGCGACGTGCCCACGGCGGTGGCCACGGTCAAGCGGGGCGCCTTCGACTTCGTCGAGAAGCCGTTCTCCAACAACGCGCTGGTCGACCGCATCGAGCAGGCTCTGGCGACCAGCCGCGACGCGCTGGCCGAGCGCGACAGGCAGGGCGGCCTGCGCACGCGGCTGGCCGAGCTCACCGAGCGCGAGCGCGAGGTGATGCAGCTGGTGGTGGAAGGCAAGCCCAACAAGCTGATCGCCGACGCGCTGGACATTTCTGTGCGCACGGTGGAGGTGCACCGCGCGCGCGTGTTCGACAAGATGCAGGTCAAGAGCGCGGTGGAGCTGGCCAACGTGCTGGCCGCGCTGGCCAAGGCCTGACCCCGACCGCGCGCGGGACGAACAGGACATGGCTGGCGAGTTCGAGCTCATCGCGCGCCACTTCACCCGGGCCGGTCGGTCGCCGGCGCCGAACGTGGTGCTGGGCGTGGGCGACGACTGCGCGCTGCTGGCGCCGGCGCCCGGCCAGCTGCTGGCCGTGTCCACCGACGTGCTGGTCGAGGGCCGCCACTTCCTGAGCACGGTCGCGCCCGAGCGCCTGGGTCACAAGGCCCTGGCCGTCAACCTGAGCGACCTCGCGGCCTGCGGCGCGGCACCGCTGGCCTTCACGCTGTCGCTGTCGCTGCCGCGCGGCGACGACGACTTCGTTGCCGGCCTGGCACGCGGCCTGTTCGCGCTGGCCGACGCCCACGGCATCGCGCTGGTCGGCGGCGACACGACCGCCGGGCCGCTGACGATCGGCATCACCGTGATGGGCCAGGTGCCGCCCGGGCAGGCGCTGCTGCGCAGCGGCGCACGCGCCGGCGACCGGCTCTGGGTCAGCAGCCGGCTGGGCGATGCGCGCCTGGCGCTCGAGGTCTTCCGCGGCAGCGTGGCGCTGCCGGGCGAGGCCTTCGAGGCCGTGCGCCGCGCCATGGAGCTGCCACAACCGCGCGTGGCGCTGGGGCTGGCGTTGCGTGGCGTGGCCACCGCCGCCATCGACCTTTCGGACGGCCTGGTGGGCGACCTCGGCCACGTGCTCGCGCGCTCGGGCGCGGGTGCCACGGTGGCGGTGGATCGCATCCCGCGCAGCCCGATCCTGGCTGCGCAGCCGATTGCGCTGCAGCACACCTGCGTGCTGGCTGGCGGCGACGACTACGAGCTGCTGTTCACCGCCCCGCAGGCGCAGGACGAGGCCGTCCGCGCGGCCGGCGCGCGCGTCGGCGTGGCCGTCGCGCCCATCGGCCGCATCGAGGCCGAGCCCGGGCTGCGCCTCGTCGACGACGCCGGCCGGCCCGTGGCCTTTGCCGAGCGCGGCTTCGACCACTTCGCCTGAGCACGCAGACACATGGCCAGCGTCGGCGGCGCCCGTTTCATGCTGCGCGACCCCGCGCACTGGGTGGCGTTCGGCTTCGGCAGCGGCCTGTCGCCCAAGGCGCCGGGCACGGTGGGCACGCTGTGGGGCTGGGCCAGCTTCCTGGCGCTGGACCCGTGGCTGGACACCGCGGGCTGGGCGGCGGCCATCGTGCTGGCGCTCGTCGTCGGCCAGTGGGCCTGCACGCGCACTGCGCGCCACCTCGGCGTGGCCGACCCCGGTGCCATCGTGTGGGACGAGATCGTCGCCTTCTGGATCGTGCTGTGGCTGGTGATGCCGGCGCCCGGGTGGGTGCAGCTCGTGGCCTTCGGCTGCTTCCGCTACTTCGACGCCGCCAAGCCCGGGCCCGTGGCCTGGGCCGACCAGCGCTTCAAGCGGCGGCTCGTCGACGGCAGCCCCGAGCCCATCGGCCACCGGCAGGGCTTCGGCATCCTGTTCGACGACCTTGTGGCCGCGCTGTGCACGTTGGTGCTGATGGGGGTGTGGATCACCTTGACGAGGGCCCTGTGGAGCTTCTGAACTTCGGCCCCGCGGTGCAACGGCTGGCCCTGCTGCTGGCCGCCCGCGGCGAGCGCATCACCACCGCCGAGAGCTGCACCGGCGGGCTCGTCGCCGCGGCCTGCACGGCGCGGGCCGGCTCGAGCGACTGGTTCGAGCGCGGCTTCGTGACCTACAGCAACGAGGCCAAGACCGATCTGCTGGGCGTGGACGCGGCGCTGATCGCCGCGTGCGGCGCCGTCAGCGAGGAGGTCGCCCGGGCCATGGCCGCCGGCGCGCTGGCGCGTTCACGGGCGACGCTGGCCGCGGCCGTGACGGGCATCGCCGGCCCCGGCGGCGCCGTGGCGGGCAAGCCCGTGGGCACGGTCTGGCTGGCCTGGGGCCGCCGCGGCGCGCTGCAGGCCGAGCGGCTGCAGCTCGGCGGCGACCGCGACGCCGTGCGCGCCGCCACGGTGGCGCAGGCGCTGCAGCGGCTGGCCGAGGCCGCGGAGCAGCCATGACCGCGCCGCTGCGCGTGCTGCTGAGCGGCCGCTTCGACGCTGGCGAGCGCGAGGCCTGGGCCGCCGAACTCGCGCGGCAGCTGCCCGCGGTGCAGTGGCTGGGCGACGCCGAGGCCGACGCCGCGCCGGCCGGCATCGCGGCCGCGGTGGTGGCCAACCCCGCGCCCGGCCGCCTGGCGCGGCTGCCCGACCTGCGGCTCATCCAGAGCCTGTGGGCCGGCGTCGACAAGCTGCTGGCGGACGCCACCCTGCCCGCCCAGGTGCCCATCGCGCGCATGGTCGACCCGGCCATGAACGCCGCCATGGCCGAGACGGCGTTGTGGGCCGTGCTGTCGCTGCACCGCGGCTTCTTCACCTACCAGGCGCAGCAGCGCCAGTGCCTGTGGCAGCCGCTGCCGCAGCGGCGCGCCGACGAGGTGCCGGTGCTGGTGCTGGGCCGCGGCCAGCTGGGCGGCACGGCCGCCGCACGCCTGCGCGCGCTGGGCTACCCGGTGCAGGCCTGGGGCCGCGGCGACGGCGCGCTGGCCGACCGCCTGGCCGAAGCGCGGGTCGTGGTCAACCTGCTGCCGCTGACGCCCGAGACGCGCGGCCTGCTCGATGCCCGCGCCTTCGCCGCGATGCCGCGTGGCGCGGCGCTGGTGAACCTGGCGCGAGGCGCGCACGTGGTCGACGCCGACCTGCTGGCCGCGCTGGCCGACCGGCAGATCGCGCACGCCGTGCTCGACGTCTTCCACGCCGAGCCGCTGCCGGCCGGCCACCCGTACTGGCAGCACCCGAACGTCACCGTGCTGCCGCACGCCGCCGCCGCCACCGACGAGCGCAGCGCCGCCGCGGTGGTGGCGGCCAACCTGCGCGCCCTGGCCACCGGCGCGCCCATCGCCCACCTCGTCGACCGCTCGCGCGGGTACTGAACACTCACCGTCATGGACCTTGCCCGCTTCCCCCGCCGCCGCTACACCGAGGGCGCCACGCCGATCGAACCCCTGCCGCGCTTCAGCGCCGCGCTGGCCGCCACCTGCCCCGGCGGCCGCGGCCCCGAGGTGTGGATCAAGCGCGACGACCTGCTGGGCCTCTCGCCCGGCGGCAACAAGACGCGCAAGCTCGAGTTCCTGGTGGCCGACGCGCTGGCCCAGGGCTGCGACACGCTGGTGACCTGCGGCGCGCCGCAGAGCAACCACTGCCGCATCACGCTGGCCGCGGCCGTGAAGGAGGGCCTGAAGTGCCGCTTCGTGATCGAGGAGCGCGTGCCCGGCAGCTTCGACCCCGAGGGCGGCGGCAACCACTTCCTGTTCCGCCTGCTGGGCGTGGAAGACCTCACAGTGGTGCCCGCGGGCCCCGACATGGCCGCGGCCATGCAGGGCGTGGCCGCGGCGCTGGCCGCGCAGGGGCGCAAGGCCTACGTCATTGCCGGCGGCGGCAGCAACGCGCTGGGCGGCCTGGGCTACGTGGCCTGCGCGCAGGAGCTGCAGCAGCAGCTGTTCGAGCGCGGCCTGGCCATCGACCACCTGGTGGTGGGCAGCGGCAGCTCGGGCACGCATGGCGGGCTGGTGGCGGGCTTCCTGGGCAACCACATGGCCATTCCCATCACCGGCATCGGCGTCAGCCGCGACCCCGCGCAGCAGCAGCCCCTGGTGCTGAAGGAGGCGCAGGCGGTGTGCGACCTGCTGGGCCTGCCCATCGCCGTGCAGCCCGAGGACGTGCGCTGCGTCGGCGGCTACTGGCAGCCCAAGTACTCGGTGCCCAACGCGCGCATGGTCGAGGCGGTGCAGATGCTGGCGCGCACCGAGGCCATCCTGCTGGACCCGGTCTACACGGGCAAGGTCATGGCCGGGCTGATCGGGCTGGCGCGCGAGGGCGCGTTCCGGCCCGGCGAGCGCGTGCTGTTCCTGCACACGGGCGGCATGACCTCGCTGTTCCCGACCCAGCGCGTGGTGCTGGGGCAGGACGCGGTGGCGCCCTGAACGCCGCGCCGGCGGCCCGGCCCTGGGCGACTTCAGGCGCTGAGCGCCAGCCGCACGCGCGGCCCCTGCCGGGGCGCGGGCGCGGCGGCCTCGAGCATGGCCAGCGCCCAGCGGCGCAGCGCGTCCCAGGGGTCGCGCGGCCAGTCGGCATGCGGCAGGCCCTTGCAGATGCCGTCGACGATGGCCGCGGCTTCGAGCAGACCGGCCACCTGGTGCTGGGCCAGCAGCGGCGCCACGCGCTCCAGCGCGCGCTGGCGGGCGCCCCACACGCGGGCTTCCTGCATGGCCATGGCGATGGGCCGGCCCACGCGCAGCGCCGTCGTCACCCGGACCAGGGCGCGCACGTCCTCGGCCAGCAGCCAGTGCACGCGCACGGCCGCCTCGCCCTCGGCCCGCAGGCCGTCGAGCATGCGCAGCACCCGCGCCACCTGGCCGCCCCACACCGACTCGGACAGCTGCGCGACGTCGTAGCGCGCCACGTTCAGCACCGCGGCCTCCACCTGCTCGTAGCGCAGCTCGCCGGGGCCGTGCAGCAATGCCAGCTTCTGCAGCTCCTGGTGGGCGGCCAGCAGGTTGCCCTCGACGCAGTCGGCGAAGAAGGCCAGCGTGCGCTGGCCCTCCTCGCCCTGCGCCACGTGCTGTTGCTGGCGCGCCAGGCGCTGCGCCAGCCAGGCCGGCAGGGCGTGGCGCGGCACGGGCTCCACCCTCACGCTGGCGCCGGCGCCGTCGAGCGCGGCGAACCAGGCGCTCTTCAAGGAGGTGCCGTCGAGCCCGGGCAGCGTCACCAGCGTGAGCACGTCGTCCGAGAGGTTTTCGACGTAGCGCTGCAGGGCCTCGGAGCCGTCCTTGCCCGGCTTGCCCGAAGGGATGCGGATCTCGATGAGCTGACGCTCGGCGAACAGGCTCATGGCCTGCGCCGCGCCGATGACGGCGCTCCAGTCGAAGTGCGCTCCGGCCACCGTGAACACCTGGCGCTCGCCGAAGCCCGCGGCTCGGGCGGCGGCACGGATGGCGTCGGCGGCCTCCTGGGCCAGCAGGGGTTCGTCGCCGTGCACCACGTACAGGCGCTTCAGGCCACGGCCGAGGGCCGTGTCGAGGGCGTCGGCGCGGATCTGCATGGCGCGCGAATTGTGCGGCCTAGGGCACGATGCTGGCCAGCCGGCGCAGCACCTGCTGCACCACGTCGGTCTGCAGCTCGCGGTATAGCTCGGCCTCCTCGAAACCCTTGGCCAGGACAGCGCTCTCGGTGGTGGACAGATCGCGCGTCATCATGAGCTCGGCGCGCGGGATGAGCAGCCGCCCCGAGGGCGTGCGCGCGATGAAGGTCAGGCGCAGGCGCAGTTGCACCTCGCGCACCTGCGCGGCGGCGGTGCTGGCGACGATGCTGCGCTCGCGGGCGTCGACCAGCGCCTCGAGCACGACCTCGGCGCGCTCGGGCGCCGACAGCACCTGGACCTGCTGGCGCAGCACGCGCGCGAGCTCGTCCGCCAGCGGGCTGCGCGGCGCAAAGCCCACCAGCGCGACCGACACGAAGGCCAGCCTGGGCGCACGCCGACGCGAGAAGCCGCAGCCCGCCAGCAACAGCGCCGGCGGCAGCGCCAGCAGCAGCCGCCTAGACAACCACATTCACCAGCCGACCCGGCACGACGACGACCTTTTTCGCCGCTTTGCCCTCGCTGAACTTCGCGAACTCGGCGCTGGCCAGCGCGGCCGCCTCGACGGCGGCGCGGTCGGCGGTGGCCGGCACGCGCAGCGCGCCGCGCAGCTTGCCGTTGACCTGCAGCACCAGCTCGATCTCGTCCTGCA
>JBILSW010000533.1:0-2722 GCA_044371895.1 Rubrivivax sp. | reverse complement strand
CCATCGCGCTGGCCGTGGCCCGGGCCTGCCCGCGGGCCGTGCTGCGCGCGGTGGACGCCAGCGCCGGGGCGCTGGCCGTGGCCCGGGCCAACGGGGCCCGGCTCGGCCTGCCGGTGCAGTGGCTGCAGGGCTCGTGGTGGCAGCCGCTCGCCGCCCCGCCGCTGCACCTGGCGCTGGCCAACCCGCCCTACCTGGGCGCCGACGATCCCCACCTGGGCGCGCTGCGCCACGAGCCGCGGGCCGCGCTGGTGCCGGTGGCGGGCGACGCCCTCGCCGACCTGCGCGACATCGTCGCCGGCGCCGCCCCGCACATGGCGCCCGGCGGCTGGCTGCTGCTGGAGCACGGCTTCGAGCAGGCCGAGGCCGTGGCCGCGCTCCTGGCAGCGGCCGGCTTCGAGGTCATTGCCCACCGGCTCGACCTGACCGGCCACCGCCGCTGCACCGGCGGGCGCTGGCGGCGCGGTTGACGCCGCCGCCCTGCCGGCGGCGTTGACTCCCGGCGGGCAGTACGATCCCGACCCTGTTCCCCGTCATCCACGCAACACCATGAGCGACGTCCAGCAGCGCATCGACGAGATGGTCAAGGGCCACAAGGTCCTGCTCTTCATGAAGGGCACGGCGCAGTTCCCGCAGTGCGGCTTCTCGGGCCGCGCCATCCAGATCCTCAAGGCCGCCGGCGCCAGCGGCTTGAGCACCTTCAACGTGCTCGAGGACGAGGAGGTCCGCCAGGGCATCAAGGACTACGCCAACTGGCCGACGATCCCGCAGCTTTACGTCAACGGCGAGTTCGTTGGCGGCTCGGACATCATGATGGAGATGTACCAGTCGGGCGAGCTGCAGCAGCTGCTGACCCAGGCCTGAGGTGAGCGCCGCCCTGCCCGCCCGCCTGGTGGTGGGCATCAGCGGCGCCACCGGCGCGCTGTACCCGGTGACGGTGCTCAGGCGTGCGCGCGCGCTGGGCATCGAGACGCACCTCGTCGCCACGCCAGCGGGCGTGCTCAACGTGCACCACGAGCTGGGCCTGGCGCGCAGCGAGCTTGAGGCCCTGGCCGACCACGCCTATGCCCCCGGCGATGTCGGCGCCTGCATCGCCAGCGGCAGTTTCGGAACGGCGGCGATGGTCGTCTCGCCCTGCTCGATGAAGACGCTGGCCGCCATCGCCCACGGCCTGTCGGACAACCTGCTCACGCGCGCCGCCGACGTCACGCTCAAGGAGCGGCGGCGCCTGGTGCTGATGGTGCGCGAGACGCCCTTCAACCTGGCGCACCTGCGCAACATGACGGCCGTCACAGAGATGGGCGGCGTCGTCTTCCCGCCGCTGCCGGCCTTCTACCTGAAGCCCGCCAGCATCGACGAGATGGTGGCCGAGGGGGTGGAACGGGTGCTGGCGCTGCTGGGCTTCTCTGGCGCGGCGCCGAGGGCCTGGCAGGGGCTCTAGCCGCGCCGCTCAGGCGACGGGGATGTCCCACTGCCGCCGCGCACCGAACACCAGGTTCGGATACTTGTCGCGGCCCCGGCTGCCGTTGTAGCGGCCCAGGGCCATGAAGAGGTCACCCCGCTCGCGCTCGAGGTAATGGCGAAGGATCACGCAGCCGAAGCGCAGGTTGGTCTGCGTGTGGAACAGCCGGCGGTCGTCGCCGTCGCCGATCAGGCGGGCCCAGAACGGCATCACCTGCATGTAGCCGCGGGCACCGGCGACGCTGATGGCGTACTTGCGGAAGCCGCTCTCCACCTGGATGAGACCCAGCACCAGCGCCGTCTCCAGGCCGGCGCGTCGGCTCTCGTACCACACGGCCTCTAGGAACTCGACGCGCACGTGGTGCTCGGTCTTGCGGCGCTTGAGGCGGTCGCTGGCCGCGCCCAGCCAGCGCAGGTAGGCCAGGCGCTCCTCGGTGCGCGCGAAGCTGGGCTTGGGCGGCGCGCGCTCGGCCACCGCGGCCGACAGCGCCGTGCGCACGGCGTCCGACAGCGGCTCCTCCAACTGCGCGCCAGCGCGCGCGACACCGGGCAGCGCCAGCGCGCCGGCGGCCAGCAGCATCGCGCGGCGCGGCGGGATCATCCCCCTCGGTCGGCGTTCAGGCGGGCCTTCACGCTGGCGGCCACCTCGGCCACGGCGACACTGCTGGCGGCGGCATCGCGGCGGCCCTGGATCTCCAGCTGGCCGGCCTTCAGGCCGCGGTCGGAGATCACCACGCGCAGCGGCACGCCGATCAACTCCCAGTCGGCGAACATGGCGCCGGGGCGCTCGCCGCGGTCGTCGAGCACGACGTCGATGCCCATCGCGGCGAGCTCGTCGTGCAGCGCCTCGGCCGCGGCCTTCACGTCGGCGCTGCGATCCATGCCGATCGGGCAGATCACGCACTCGAAGGGCGCGATGGCGGCGGGCCAGATCATGCCGCGCTCATCGTGGTTCTGCTCGAGGGCGGCGCCCAGGATGCGCGTCACGCCGATGCCGTAGCAGCCCATCTCGAAGGGCTGCGGCTTGCCGTTCTCGTCGAGGAAGGTGGCCCCCATCGGGATGCTGTATTTCTTCGTGCCCAGGTAGAACACGTGGCCGACCTCGATGCCGCGCTGGATGGCGAGCACGCCCTGGCCGTCGGGGCTGGGGTCGCCGGTCACGACGTTGCGGATGTCGGCCACCAGATCCGGCTCGGGCAGGTCGCGGCCCCAGTTGACGCCGGTGAGGTGGAAATCGGGCTCGTTGGCGCCGCAGACGAAGTCG
>JBILSW010000075.1:0-9355 GCA_044371895.1 Rubrivivax sp. | reverse complement strand
GCCGAGGACGGCGAGCCCGCCGCGCTGCTGGCCGCGGCCGCGGCCATCGCACCCGGCGATCTGTTCACGGCCGAGGGCGCGTCACTCGTGCTGCGCTGCCGCCCCGGCCACCCGCCGCAGCTGCGCGCCGCGCAGGCGCAGGTGGCGGGGCTGCGCGTGGCCTGCACGGTCTCGGGCGTCAAGGGCTACCCGATGCAGCTGGTGCTCACGCGCGCCGAGGGCGACATACGCCGCCTGCCCGACGACCTGTTCGAGGTGCTCGGCAGCGCCTGGAGCCGCCTCGTGCCGCTGCGCACCGGCTGGGAGGGCAGCGTCATGCTGCGCGGGCAGCACGCCGAGCGCAGCGCCGATGCGCGCGCCCGGCTGGCGCTGTCGCTGGCCCACCTGGCCGGTGTGCTGTCGGCGCCGCCGGCGCTGTTCCACCAGCGCTTCCTCGCGCGCCGCTGGCGCATCGGCCTGCTGCGCGGAGGGCCGCTGTCCGTGGGCGTGGCGGTGGTGGCGGTGGCCTTTGCCGTGCGCGGCACCGGCGGCCAGGCCGAGGCCATGCTGGGCGCGCTGGCCAACCTGGTGCCGCCGCTGCTGATGGCGCTGTTCTTCATGCGCCGCGAGATGCCGCGCATCGAGCTGCCGCGCGTGCCCCGCCGCCCGCCGGCCAGCAGCTGGCAGCCCTGGCCGGCCCCCGCCCCCGAGGAGTGACGTGCACGCCAACCCCATGAACGTGCCGCCCGTGAGCGTGGCCGACGCGCTGGCCGCGCTGCGGGCGCAGTTCGCCTCGCCGCGCCTGCGCCACCGCGCCACCATGCTGTGGGGCACCCGCGGCGTGGGCAAGAGCAGCATCGTGCGCCAGCTCGCCGCAGGCTTCGGCGTGCCGCTGGTGGACCTGCGCCTGACCACGATCGAGCCTGTGGACATCCGCGGCGCCATCTATGCCGACGAGCGGCTGGAGCGCACCGTGTGGTTCCCGCCCGAGTTCCTGCCCGGGCCGGAGCAGCCCGAGGGCATCCTGTTCCTCGACGAGCTCACCGCCGCCGACCCGCGGCTGCAGATCAGCGCCTACAGCCTGATCCTCGACCGCCGCGTCGGCCGCTACGAGCTGCCGCCGGGCTGGATGGTGGTGGCCGCGGGCAACGCCGCCTTCCACGGCGCCGTCAGCCACGACATGGGCACGGCGCTGGCCGACCGGCTGTTCCACTTCCACGTCGTCGCCGGCATCGACGCCTTTCTCGCGCACGCGCTGGCGCAGGGCTTCGCGCCCGAGGTGATGGCCTTCCTGAAGGTGCGGCCCGACAAGCTCGACGACACCGAGGCGCAGCTCGCCGCCGACCACCTGATCGGCGCCAGCCCGCGCGGCTGGGAAGACGTCTCGCGCGTGCTGCTCGAACTGCGCGAGGGCCTGCCCGAGGCCGTGGCGCGGCGCTTCGTGCAAGGCCGCATCGGCGCGGCCAACGCGGCCGAGTTCTTCGGCGTGCTGAAGGAGCTGCGCAGCGGCGCCGACGTGCTGGCGCTGCTGGCCGCCGAGGCCGGCGCGGCCACGCTGAAGCTGCTGCCGGCCAGCCTGGACGGCCTGTACGCGCTGGCCTACGGGCTGGTGGCGGCCTGCACCGACGCCGAGCGCCTGGCGCGCGCCATGGCCATCGCCGCCCAGCTGCCCGAGCTGCGCGGCCCCGTGCCGCTGCCGCTGGCCGAGGTGCAGACGCTGGTCGTGGAGCTGCTGGCGCAGCGCGCGCTGCAGCAGGGGCTGGAGCAGGCGCTGCTGAGCAGCCCCGCCTACCAGCGCTACGCCGCCGGCCGGGGCTGAGCGTGGCCGGCTCCGGCGGCCAGCACGAGCACCGCGGCCGCCGCGCGGTGATGCGGCTGGTGGAGTACGCGCCGGCCAGCGGCAGCCTGGCGCTGTGGGTGGCGCACCGCGACGTCACCGAGGCTGAGGCCCTGGCCCACGAGGCTGGCCGCCTGCCCGCCTACACCGACGGCCGCTGCATCCACTACACCCCCGCCTTCGAGCGTCTGGGCCTTCAGGCGCAGACCGGCTGGGTGGCGCACGAACTGCTGCACATCGCGCTGCGCCACGGCCCGCGCTACCGCGCGCTGCAGCGCCGCCTGGGCGACGTCGACCTGGCCCTCTTCAACCGCTGCGCCGACGCCGTCGTCAACAGCGCGCTGGCCCCGGCGGCGTGGCTGGCACTGCCCGCGCAGGCGCTGACGCTGCCGCTGCTGCTGGACCAGGTGCTGGCCACCACGCGCAGCGACGAGGCCGCGCTGCTGGAGTGGGACGTGGAGGGCCTGTACGCCGCGGTGGACGACCGCCGGCCGCCGGACCGGGGCGCCGACGCGCGCAAGGACGGCCCGCGCGCCGCCACGCTGCGCACGCTGGGCGGCAAGGACAGCGAGGACCTGAAGCCCGGGCCCGAGGGCGCCGACGCCGTCGTGGCCGAGGCCGAGCAGGGGCGCGAGTGGGGCGAGCGGCTGCTGCGCGGGCACAGCGGCGACGGCGCCTTCTCCATCTTGCGCACGCTGCCGCGCGACCTGCCGCAGGTGCAAACGCCCTGGGAGCAGGTGCTGCGCACGCAGGTGGCGCGCGCGCTGGCGCCGCGACTGGCCGAGAACCCTTCGCGCCCGGCGCGCAGCTGGCTGGCCAACCAGGGGCGGGTCGGCGCGCGGGGACGGCCCGGCGAAGGCCGGTCGCGGGGCCGGCTGCCCTGGGCGCCGGGGCTCACCCACGCCCGGCGCGTGCCGCGCCTGGTGCTGGTGCTCGACGTGAGCGGCAGCATCGACGAGCCGCTGCTGGCACGCTTCGCTGCCGAGCTGTCGGCGCTGACGCGGCGACTGGACGCGCCGGTGACGCTGGTGGTGGGCGACGACGCCGTGCGCGCCGTGCACACGCTGGCGCCGGGGCGGCTGGGCCTGAAGGACCTGCGGGCCTGGGCCGCCGAAGGCGGTGTGGCCGGCGGCGGTGGCACCGACTTCACGCCGCTGCTCGAGGAGGCCGCGCGCCACCGCCCCGACCTCACCGTGGTGCTCACCGACCTGGAGGGCCCGGCGCGCCGCCGCCCCCCCGGCGCATTGCTGTGGGCCGTGCCGCCGGACGCCGACGAGGCGGCGCTCGCCGCCGCGCCCTTCGGCCGCGTGCTGCGGTTGCGCTGAGCTCAGCGCGAGGCGCGCAGTTCGCCGCCCTTCAGCACCAGGCTCGTGAGCTCCTCGCGCTCGCGCCGCACCAGGGCGCCGGCGCGGTCGCGCACCTCCAGTTCCGAGGCGGCGTAGTAGCGCAGCTCGGGCACGTACCAGTAGGTCTGGGTCCAGGCCTCGTGGGTGTCGGCCTGGCCGGGGCGCTCGACGCGCTGGGTGCCGGTCATCTCCACGCGAAAGGCCTCGTAGCGACCTGCTGGCACCTCCACCGCCTCGATGGCGGCTACACGCATGCGCGCGTGGACGAACGTTTCGCGCAGCAGGCCGCCACCGGCTTGCGAGACCGTGATGCGCAGCTCCTGCCGACGCTCCTGGCCCGGCTTCATGTCGTCCCACCAGCGCAACGGCGGGCTGCTGTAGGTGACGGTCTCGCCGCTGTCCCGGCTGACCAGCCGGCTCGGTCGCATCAGCGCGTCGTACACGCTGCCGGCCGCGGTGATGCGGTTGCCCGAGGCATCGACCTTGGTGATGCCCAGCGTGTAGTGGCGCAGCACCTCACCGTTCCATCGGTCGATGACCCGCATCGACCAGCGGTCGCCGCCGCCGGCTGCCGCCGAAGGGCTGGCCGCTGGGCTGGCCACCGGCCCAGCGGAGGCCGGCCGGCGCAGCTCGGCCAGCAACTCGGCGGTACGCTGGTCGCGGCCGGCGTCGTCGCGGCCGGCGGCGGGCAAGGCCTGGGGAGCGGCGGCCGCGCCCGGGGACCGCCGCCCGAACTCGGCCAGCAGTTCCTGCGTGCGGCGGTTGCGGGCGTCGTCGTCGCGCTGCGGCATCGGCACCGCCGCGGCCGTGGCCATGGCCGTGGCAGGCGGCTTGGCGCCGGCCGGCGCAGCCGGCACCGGCACCGGCACAGGGGCCGGGGCAGTGGCCGGCACCATCGGGGCGGCGGGCAGGGGCGCCGCCGCCACCTTCTCGGCCAGCGCAGCCAGGCGCGCCCGTGCCGTGGCCGCGTGGCGGCCCTGCGGAAAGCGCGTCACGAAGGCGCGCAGCTCCAGCAGATCGTTGCTGTCGCGCACCAGGTTCCACAGCGTGGCCTCCAGCGCCAGGTCGGGGTCGGGCGCCGGGGCGGGCGGCGGCGGCGGCGGCGGCTCCACGATGTACAGATCGCCCTCGAGCGACGTCGCCTCCCAGGGGATCTGCTTGCCCAGCGAGTCGCGCCGCACCGCAGCGCGCACCTGCTTGAACACGTCCTCGACCTTGGCGCCTGGCCGGCGCATCGCCGACAGCAGGTGCTGCGTGTACAGGCCGTTGCTGCCGATGCCGTCGCTGGCCACGGCGCCGGGCGCGGTGGCAAAGGCCACCAGGGTGCCCACCGGTGCCTCCATCGGCGCCAGACCCTGCGCGGCCGAGCGGAAGCTGCGCGCGAACGGGTTGTTGCGGCAGGCGTCCAGGATCATCAGGTTCGTGCCGTTGCCGGCGCTCTCCATCTTGTCGAGCACCGCCTGCGCGTCCAGCGCGGCGTAGGCCACCTCGTCCTCGCGCTGGATGTCGGCGCCCACCGGCACGAGGTAGTTCCGCCCCTTGATCTGCATGCCGTGGCCGGCGAAGTAGAAAAGCCCCACGCCGCCCTTGCGCAGCCGCTCGCCGAACTCCCGCACCGCGGCCGCCAGGCCGCGCTGGTCCAAGTCGATGTGCAGCAGCACCGTGAAGCCGGCCTCGCGCAGCACGGCGGCGATGGCGCGCGCGTCGTTGGCCGGGTTCACCAGCGGCGCCTCGCGGTACGACGCGTTGCCGATGACCAGCGCCACGCGCTGCGGCTGCGCGGTCCCCGGGGTGGCCGAAGGCGGTCGCGCCGCACCGGCCGCCCAGGCCGGGGGCAGCACCAGCGCCCCCGCCAGGGCCGACGCCAGCGCCAGCGTGCACAGGAGCCCGGGCCCGCGGCTCGGCGGCCGTGGGGCCGCAGTGGGACGATGAAGCGAACGCACGAAACTCCCGATCGAGATGAACCGATGCGTCTGTTCTCGGCTGCGGCCGCCCGAAGTTGAGCACCCTTGCCCGTGATCCCGTTCACGCCCTCCGCTCCCCTCGGCTTGCAACAAAGCGTTACATTCCTCTCCGAGGGCAAACCGGTCGAAAGGCCGGGACGCAAAGCCTCCGGCCTACAGCACCACCGCGTGGTGCCACGGTAGCGGGGTTGCCAGCGCGGCCGCCACGGTGGCCGGGCGTGGCGGCACACACGGTGCCGGCTGCGCACGCTGTTTCCGGTCAGGCCCTCGCCCCGTGCAACCGCACCTCAAGACGGAACCGCGAGCCATGGCCCTGAACCCAATCCCCCTCCGATACTCCCTGGACAGCGCCGCCCGGCGTGCGGCCGCCGTGCCGCTGTGCGCCGCGCTGCTGCTGCTGTCGGCCTGCGGCGGCGGCAGCGAGCCGGTCGGGCCCGAGCCGGCCGCCGCCGACGCTGGCGCCGACATCGCCGCCGGCAACGGCACCGAGGGCCGCCGCTTCGTGCTGTGGCAACCCGGCCAGGAGGCCACCGTGCGCGCGGCCCAGGCGGCGCTGGCCGATGCCGCCGGCAGCGACGAGGTGCGCCTGGTCGTGCGCCTGAACCCGGCCGCCGTGCCGCCCGACAACCGCGCCACCATGCTCGGCGGCGGCAGCGGCGAGGGCGGCGACGCCGCGGCACAGCACGCCCGCCAGCTCGCGGCCAAGGCCGCCGCCGTGGCCACCGCCGTCGACGAAGTGATCGCGCGCTCGGTGCGCGCCGCCTCGCCCCGGGCGGCGCTGGGCCAGCGCTTCGCGCATGCCCTGGAGGGCTTCGTCCTCACCGTGCCCTTCGACCAGGCCCAGGCCGTGGCCGACCAGCTGGCGCGCGATCCGGCCGTGGACGGCGTCGAGCTCGACCGCGCGCTCGCCATCGAGCAGTCCGCGCCGGTGCGGCTTCTCGACAGCCGCGCCTGGGGCGTGGACCGGCTGGACCAGCGCGCCCGCGTCTTCGACGGCGCCTTCCGCCACAGCCGCACCGGCCAGGGCGTCACGGTGCACGTGGTCGACACCGGCGTCAGCCCGCACGGCCAGTTCGGCACGCGGCTGCGCAGCGGCTTCAGCGCCATCAACGACGGCCAGGGCACGCGCGACTGCCACGGCCACGGCACACACGTCGCCGGCACCGCTGCCGGCAGCACGCTGGGCGTGGCCCCGGGGGCCAGCGTGGTGCCCGTGCGCGTGCTCGACTGCCGCGGCAGCGGCACCGGCACGCATCTGCTGGCGGGGCTGGACTGGATCGCCGCCAACGGCTCGCGCCCTGGCGTGGTGAACATGAGCCTGGGCGGCCCGGCCTTCGCAGCGCTGGACGCCGCGGCGCAGCGCCTGGTGAGCGCCGGCTTCACGGTGGTGGCGGCCGCGGGCAACAGCAACGTCGACGCCTGCACGCAGTCGCCGGGCCGGGCGGCCGGCCTGGTGACGGTGGCCGCCAGCGACAACGCCGACGCCAAGGCCTCGTTCTCCAACTCCGGCACCTGCGTGGCGCTGTGGGCGCCGGGCGTGAACATCGCGTCGGCCGGCATCGCGTCGGCCACGGCCGTGGTGGGCATGAGCGGCACCTCGATGGCGGCGCCGCACGCAGCCGGCGTGGCCGCGCTGCTGTTGCAGGCCCAGCCCGCGGCCACCGCGGCGCAGGTGCGCGCCCGCCTGCTGCAGGACGCCACGCCCAACGCGGTGCTCGGCATCACTGGTGCCACCCCGCGCGGGCTGCTGTTCGCCAGCGACAGCACCGCGGCGCCGCCGCCGCCCAGCGTCGCCATCCGCGCCGCCGCCATCACCATGGCCACCACGGTGCCCACCCCGGGGCTGTGGACAGCCAGCGCCACGGTGCAGGTGGTCAACGCCCAGGGCGCAGCCGTGGCCGGCGCGCGCGTGGCCGGCCGCTTCTCGCACAGCACGGCCGAGGCCGGGTGCACCACGGCGGCCGACGGCCGCTGCACGCTGGCCGGCCCAGCGGCGGCCTGGGGTGCGACGCCGGCCATCACCGTGGCCCTCACCGGCCTGTCGGGCCCGCAGATGGCCGATGCCGGCACCGGCGTGCGCAGCGCACAGGTGGCGCAGCCTGCCGCCCCCGTGGCCCGCGTGTCGGCGCTCAGCGGCAGCATGGTGCGGCCGGCGTCGAACTCGCCGCAGTGGACGCCACAGTACACCGTGACCCTGGCCGACACCAAGAGCGCCCCCGTGGCCGGCGCCGTGGTGCAGGGCCTGCTGCGCATCCACAGCGGCGCGCGCGTCGTGGGCCTGCAGTCCGTGGCCTGCCAGACGGGCGCCAACGGCCAGTGCCGCGTGGCCTGGACAGGCCCCGCGCTCGGCAGCACCCACACCGGCGCGGTGTTCGAGGTGCAGGCCGTGAGTCGCGCCTGGCTGAGCTACGCGCCGGGCCCGCTCACGCAGGCCGCGGTGGGCGTGGTGCGCTGAGGCCGCCGCCCGCCGCCGGCGGGGCTCAGCGCCACGCGAACCGGGGCTGGTCGAAGTGCGCCACGGGCGTGTCGCGGCCGAGCAGCAACCACTCGCGGAACTGGTACAGGAAGGCCGCCGTGGGCGCCGCCACCCAGTGCCGGCCCAGCGGCATGCGCAGCACCGGGTGCGGCGCCCCGCGCACCTGGTTGAGGATGGGCGCGTCGGCGCGCAGCAGCTCGCTGGCGGGCAGGCGGTGCACGGCCGCCACCTCGGCCGGGTTGGGCGCGACCTCGCGGGCGGCGCCGCCCCACAGCAGCACCGGCGTGATCACGTAGCCCGAGCGCGTGGCGTAGTCGTCAAGCCGGCCGAGCACGGCCTCGGGCGGGAGCGCCAGGCCGAGCTCCTCGTGCAGCTCGCGCCGGGCTGCGGCCTCGGGGGCTTCGCCGTCGTCGATGCGGCCACCGGGCAGCGCCCACTGGCCGGCATGGGCGCGCAGCGTCTCGGCGCGGCGCGTCAGCAGCAGCGCGGGGTCGGCCTGCCAGCGCGCGTGCTCGGGGAAGCCGGGCAGCCCGGCGCCGTGGCCGGCCTCGGTGCACACCAGGGCCACGGCGGCGCGGCGAAGGCCGCTGGCCGGCAATGGCCGGGGGCAGAAGCGCGAAAGGCGGGCGCGCAGGTCGGGAGCCGCCCACGGCGCCGGCTTCGGCGAGAGGTTCATGAAGATTCCGCCATTCTCCGCCTGCGGCCACGGCGGGTCGCCCGTCCGGGTTCGGGTCGGGTCGGGTCGGGTGGGGTGGGGTGGGGTCGGTCATCGTAGCCGTCGGCGCCGCCGCGCCGATGTCCGCATGGCGCCGGGCACGACGTACTCCCCTTGGGACCGACTACGCTGCGCCGCAGCGCCGGCACCCCGGGGAACTGCACATGTACTGGGGCTGGAAAGCCGTTCTGACCGCGATGACGGTCGCCGCGGTGCTGCTGGCGGCGCGCCAGCTGGGCCGCCACGTGGCGGGCTTGCTCGCCGGACTGCCCGTCGTGTCGGCACCCGCGCTGATGTGGCTGGTGTCCGAACAGGGCGAGGTCGTGGCCGCGCGCAGCGCCTTCGGCGGGCTTGCGGCCTGCGCGGCTGCCTCGGCGTTCGCGATGGTCTTCGCGCTGGCCGCGCGACGGCATGGCGCCGTGGGCAGCCTCGCGTGGGCGCTGCTCGCGCTGGGCGTGTGCCTGGCCCTGCTGCAGCCGCTGCACGAGCATCCGGTCACGCTGCTGCTGCTGGCGCTCGGCGCGGCCCTGCTGGTGTGGCACCGGCTTCGCCAAGAGCCGCGGTCGGGTGGCGCCGCGCGGGCCCTGCGCGGCGAACCCTGGCTGAGCGCGTCGGTGTCGGGAGTGGCCGGCGCGGGCTCGGCGTACCTGGCCACCCAGGCCGACCCCTTCTGGTCCGGGGTGGCCGCAGCGCTGCCGGTGATCTGCGGCTTTGCCCTGGTGCACCTCTTGCGCACAGGGGGGCCGGGCGACGTGGCGCGCTTCGTCGCCGGCTACGTGCCCGGGGTGGCCGCCAGCGCGGCGTTCCTGTTCACGTTCGGGCTGCTGGCGCCGTGGCTGGGCGCGGGCCTTTCGCTGGCGCTGGCCGCAGCCTGCGGCGCGCTGCTGGCCCGGCTGGGCACGCTGCCGCGCGCCTAGCCGGCACGGGCCGTCCCGCGCGACCTCCAGGCGGCAGTCACCCTCGATCACCCGCGCTGACCCGCCCGCTCCGCACCAGGAGCCGTCGCCGCACACGAAAGACCTGGCCGAGCTCGCGCCG
>JBILSW010000074.1:0-9374 GCA_044371895.1 Rubrivivax sp. | reverse complement strand
GAACGCCACGGGCTCGCACCAATGACGTGTCGGTCATACCGGCGCTGCCGTTCACCTTGTAACGCAGCAGCACCATCGTTTCTTCGCGAACGCCGGGCGCATTCATGGGCTTGGGATGCTCAGAAGTAGACGGTCAGCCCGGCGCTGAACTCAAGGTTGTTCGTGTCCTGCTTCTTGCCGAGCAGGTCGAGCGGGAACATGTGGTTGCGGCCGTCGACCTGCAGCGCGAAGCGGTCGTTCAGCAGCACGCGCAGGCCGGCGCCCACGTGCACGGTCTGCTTGCGCTGGCCGGCGAAGTCGGTGCTGCCGATGCCGCCCAGCACGTAGCCCTGGAAGGCCTTGGCCGTGCGTCGGCCGAAAAAGGCCTCGCCCGTGAGCACGTTCCAGCCGGCCGAGACGGCGTAGTAGCGCAGGTTCTGCGACGGCTGCGGGAACACGCCGCCGGGCAGCACCTGGCGGAAGGCCTCGTCGGTGACCTTGGTCTGCGCCAGCGTGGCGTCGACGAAGAAGTCCTCGGTGATGTGGTAGCCCAGGCGCAAGCCGCCCACGCCGCTGGCGCCAAAGTTCTGCGTGGCATAGGTGCCGCCGAAGAGGCCGATGGCGAAGTCGCGCGATGGGTAGCTGGGCGCTCGGACCTCGCGCCGCTCGACCTGCGGCACGACCACGGGTTCGGCGGCGCGCGGCGCCGGCGGCGGCGTCTGTGCCAGGGAGGAGCCAGCCGGGATGCAGGCCGCGGCGGCGGCCAGGGTGAGGTGGGATCGCAGGGAGTATTCGGGCATGGAGGGCTCAGAAGAAGAACGCCAGGCCGAGCGAGACGGCGCGGTACTCGAGGCTGCGGTCGTCGGCCACGAACACGGTGTAGAGCGTGGCGTCGGCACGCGCCACGAACCGTTCGCTGATGTACCAGCGCACGCCGGCCGTGGCCTGGGCCAATTTCGCGTTCACGCCCGTGGCGTCGACCAGGCTGCGGTTGGGGATGTTTCTGAACGTACCCAGGCCCACGCTAACGAAGGGAGACCAGCGCTGGTCGAACCAGGGCTCGGCCACGAGGCCCGCGTGCCAGAAGTCGGTGCCCGAGAAGGTGCCCTGAACATGGCCGGCGGCAAGCTCAAGCCCCACCGGCCTGGCCAGCCGCACGCCCAGCCAGAGCTTGAGCAGGGGCTCGCCGCCGAAGCGCCCGCCGGCGCCGCCGAACTCCACGCGCCGGGCGAGGTAGTCGTCGACGAGGATGTCGCGGAAGCTCTTGCCGATGCCCGCCTCGGTGAGCGTGCGCTCCAGCTGCGAGCGCGGCACCCAGCCCACCTGGCCGCCTGGAGCACGCACGCGGAACCAGTCGGTGCGGCGCAGTTCCACCACCACGCTGGCGCCGCGCTCCACGACGTGGAACACGGGGAAGCCGCGCCCGGGGCCGGTGTGCATCTCGAGGAAGGCGTCGGCCACCTGCAGGCGCTCTGCCGCATCGGGCGCGGCCGGCTGTTGCGCCGCCGCGGCAACCGGCAGCGCAAAGGCCACCGCCAGGGTCAGGGCCCGCGCGCCGCGAGCCAGGAGCGGGCGTGGCGGCTTCACTCGACGTTGCACGCGCCGGTGGCGGGGTCGGGCGGCGTGAACATCGTCGCCGCGGCCGGGCTGAACTCGTCCTGGCCCGCGGGCATGGGCCGGTTGATCCAGTAGCGGATGAGCCGGGCCTCCGGCGTGTTGGGGTCGTCGAAGATGAGGCCGCCGCCGTGCAGCACGCCGCGCACCAGCGGCTTGTTGAGCATGCGGCTGGCGTCGGCGCTGCCCACCACCGACTCGCCGAGCGAGGAGTAGAAGTTCTTGTACATGTCGCTGGCGCGGATGGCCTCGGGGGCGAGTGAGAGGTCCACCGCCGGCGCGCTGCCGAACAGCCGCAGCGCACCGCCCGTGCCGCTGGCGTTGTCGTGGCAGCCGGCGGCGGCGCAGGTGTTGAGCGTGGTGACGCCGCCGATGCGCACCGGCAGCGGCGTGTTCAGCAGCGGGTTGATGCAGCGCTGGAAGAACGCGAACGACAGCTTCTGCCCCGTGGCGCCTGGGGGGTTGCGCACGGTGTCGGGGTTGTCCAGCGGACCGCCGCCGCCGCAGGCAACGAGGGCCGTGGCCAGGGCGGACAGGGCCAGGATGGCCCGCGCGGCGGGCGGCAGCGGGGCGTGCGGGCGGCGGCGCGCGGGGCGGGGTGTCGTCATCGGCTGGCGGGCCCCATTGTCCTTGCGGAAGCCGGGGCCGAGGTGCTGCAGCCGCCACGCACCCATCCGGCGATGGCCTCGTAGGCCGGGCTGCCCGGCGGCAGCAGCGCCGTGGTCTGCGTGAGCTGGCCGCTGGGGTGCGGCACCGTGCTCGGTCGCGCAAGCAGGGCGTTGCTCTCGGGCACGCAGGTGTTGCTGACAAGGCTCAGCGTGACGTTGAAGTCGCCTTCCTCGCTGCCGGTGAGCACGAAGCGGTTGCGCGGGTTGCCCAGGCCGGCCTGGTGGCAGCTGGCGCACTGCGCCTGCAGCACGGGCTGCACGCGGGCCAGGAAGGTGGCTTCGCTCAGGCCCTCGATGCGGCGCACGCGGCCGGCGCTGTCGAAGGGGTCGTTGAAGTACTGGCCGCCGAGGTCCATCCACTCGGCGAGCAGGCGCTTCTCGGCCTTGTTGAGCAGCGTCGAGTGGTCGGGCGCGCCGGCTGGTGGTGTGGGGTACCCGATGCGCGCCGAGCTGCCGGCCAGCAGCGTCTGGCCCCACAGTAGCTCGGTGAGGCGGCTCTTGCGCGCCAGGCCCGCGGTGTTGGCCGAGCCCGAGGAGGTGTCCACCAGCGCGGGCCCCCGCACGACCTCGGGGATGCCCTGCACGAGGCGCGTCACCGGGCGGCCGGTGGTGGCGTCTATGGCGGGGTCGCCCATGAGCAGTTCCTCGTACGACACCAGGCGGCCGGTGCCGGCGATGTTGGCGCGCAGGTCGAGCCTGGCGCTGTCGGCATGGCAGGCCACGCAGGTGTGCTCGCCGGCCAACCCGCGCGAGCGCGTCCACAGCGGCTGGATGTGCTCGGGGTAGTTGATGACGCCGTTCGCGGGCACGGGCGTGGCCAGGTCGTCGGCCGGGTCGGCGTTGCCGGTGTAGAGCAGGGCCACGGTGCGGCGCGGCGTGACGCCGGCCACCGTGGTGTCTGCCCAGCGGTCGATGAACACCGGGCTGGTGGCCAGGGCCAGCGCGGCGGCATCGAGTCGCGTGCGCAGCGAAGCCATGGTCTCGCCCGGCGTGTGCGCGGCAGCCAGCGCGCGGCTCACGCCCGCGGGCATGTTGCCGACGATGGGGCCGCTGTTGAGCGCGGCGCCGCGGCGCGGGCTGTGGCAGCCGTCGCAGGTGCGGCGCTCGCCGGGGCGCACCTGGATCCAGTTGGTATGCGTCTGGATCGCGCGGCCGTCGGCGTCGATCACGCTCAGCGCCAGTGGCACGTCGGCCGGCACCTCGAGCTTGAAGCTGCCGTCGGGCTCGATGGGGGCATAACCGATGATCTGGTTCTGCTCGAACTCGGTCTCGCCGATGCTTTCGCGAACGCCGGCCATGCCACTGGGCGGCGGCACGCCGCGCACGGCCCGCACGAACCACGCCGGGCTGCACCGGTAGGCCGGGTCTGCGGGGTCGCGCATCTTGTGCAGGTCGGCCACCGTGCTGCGCGTGTCGTTGGCCTCGTGCGGTGCGGTCTGCGGGATGCTGGTGGTGCAGCCGGCGTCGCGGTCGGAGGCCACGAGCATCTGCGCGGCCATGCGGTTGAGGCCGTCGGTGTCGTAGACGCTGCGCACCTCGATGAGCGCCATGTTGCGTGCGGCCAGGGCCGGGTCCACCGTGGTGGGTTCCACCACGTTGGGCTCGGTGCGCGCCACCAGCGCGACGGGGTCGGTGTACATGAAGCCTGCCGGCGGCGCGGCCAGGGGCAGCCAGGTCTGGTTGGCCGGGTTGAACATGTAGATGGCGTAGGCGGCGGGCGCGTTGTCCTGCACGCTGTCGGAGGCGCGCTCGGACATGGTGCGGTTGCTGTCGCCCAGCCGTGCCCGCTCCTCTTCGGTGAGCGTGGTGCACGAGACGACGACGCTGTTGCGCGTGACCTCGCAGGGCCGCCAGGCCACGAGGATGCGGTCGGAGCCGTCCCACACCGGGTAGGGCGTCGTGGCGCGGCCGAAGAGGCTCAGGCCGCGGCCGTCGGAGAGCACGCGCTCGGTGGCGCTGGCCTGCCCGCCTGTGGCCGGCACGCCGCGGCCGGCGGGCGTGTTGTCCTCGCTGTAGCGCGCGGCGTCGATCAGCTGCAGCGAGCCGCCCTCCTTGGTGCCCGACAGCGGCATCAGCGTGCTCACGAGCTGGCCCGTGTATCGGCCGCGCGGGTCCATGTCGCGAGGATGCAGGTAGCTGTTGCCGCGGCTGTGCGCGCCGTAGAGCACGAACATGTCGGTGCCGTCGGGCTTGCTGCGGAAGATGGCGAAGCGGTTGCGGTCGGCCACGTGCTCCCAGCGCGCGAACATGATGTCGCCGTTAGGGCGGATCACCGGGTTGCGCTCGTGACTCATGTTGAAGCTGATCTGCGCGATCCCGCTGCCGTCGGGCGCCATCGTGTGCAGGTTCATCACGCGCTCGCGCTCGTACTCGTCGGCCGCGAAGTAGGCGCGGCCCAGCGCCTGGTTGAGGCTGCTCTTGGCCTGGCGGTTGCTGCTGAAGACGATGCCGCGGTTGCCCGGCAGGTACACGGGGTCGACGTCGTCGGCCGCGGTGCTGGCCGTCAGGCGGCGGAACGTGCCGTTCTGCAGGCCCGCGGTGCCCAGCGTGTACTCCCAGATGTTCCAGCGTCCGGTGCAGGCGGCCACGCCGTCGATGTTGCTGGTGTTGCTCGCGGGGCAGCGCATCGAGAACACGATGCGCCGGCCGTCGTAGCTGACCTCGGGGTCGGAGGCGTCGCCCAGGCCCTGCGTGAAGCGCGCCGTGAGGTTGTGCTCGGGGGCGCTGGGGCTGCTCTTCTCGCGCAGCATCAGGTCGCCGCCGGCGGCGAAGCTGGCTCCGTCGGTGGGGTTCAGTCCCACCGAGGTGGCGCGTTTGACGTAGGCGATGGGGATGTCGCCGTTGAGGATGACGGTGTCCTCGCCGCCGCTGCCCGAACAGGCCGCCAGCAGCGCCGCCAGCGCGGCGATGCAGGCCAGCAGGATGGGTGTCGAGCGGGTCATGCTGTTTATCCTCGTGACTCACGTGTCGGTGGCGGTGCCGGGCCTGGCGCTCAGCGCGACAGAGCCTGCAGGCCTCCGGACAGGTGCAGCGCGCCGTCGGCGTCCACGACCACGGCATCCAGGCCGGGCACGCGCGCCAGCAGCAGCAGGCCCTCGGCCGGGCCGCGCACGAACAGCGCCTTGGACAACGCCTCGCAGCTCAGACCGTCGGCGCCCAGCACGGTGACGCTGCGCGCACGCCGGGCGCTGCGGCCGCTGGCGGGGTCGATCAGGTGGTGCACGCGCTCGCCCTCGGGCGTGACGAAGCAGCGCTCGTAGTCGCCGCTGGTGGAGACGGCGGTGTCCACCAGGGGCAGCACCGCCACGTGCTCGGCCTCGCTCCCGCGCGGGTTGCGGATGGCCAGGCCCCAGGGCCGGCCGCGGCGGTCGCCGATGACGCGGCTGTCGCCGCCGGCGCTCACGTAGGCATGGCGCACGCCGCGCCGCGCCAGCAGCGCGGCGGCGTTGTCGACCGCGTGGCCTTTGGCGAAGCCGCCGAAGTCGATGCACATGCCCTCGCGAGCAAAGCGCAGCGTCCGGGCGCTGCGGTCGAGCTCCAGCCCGCGCCAGCCCACCAGCGCCTGGGCTGCGGCCAGCGCGGCCGCATTGGGGCGGTGGCCCTCACGATAGTCGTACAACCTGCCCACGGCAGCGTAGCTGATGTCGAATGCGCCCTCGGTGAGCTCGGCGAAGGCCAGCGCGCGCTCGACGAGCCGGAAGCCCTCTTCAGACAGCGGAACCGCGCGCCGGCTGGCCTCGCGGTTGATGCGGCTGAGCTCGGAGCCGGGCTTGTGCGGGCTCCAGGCTTGGTCGATGCGGTGCATTTCTTCAAACACGGCCTGCACGGCGGCCTCGCCGGCGCGCGCATCGTCGGCCCACAACTCGACATGGATGGCCGTGCCCATGGCCACGTCGTCGCGCCGGATCCAGCCCGCCGGGGCCGTCGTGCGCGGCGTGCGCGGCGTGCGCAGGGCGAAATCAAGGCGGCGCTGCATGGGGTGGGCGAAGGCGGAGAGCATGGGCGGCAGTCAGGTCACGACAGCCGCCACGTTAGGGAATTGCCCCCGACGATGCGGAAACGCGGCGTGCTCGGTTGTGAGCGAAGGCTTCCGCGCCACACGAACCGGGGGGTGTCCGTGACGGCTTTCACGAATCCCCCGCCGCCGGCTGAACTACATGCCCTTGAACAGCCCCGTGTAGCTGCGACTCACCTCGAGCCTTTCGCCATGGCCGCGGACGCTGACGATCTGGCGGCCGCGGAAGTCGCGCGTGACGCCGGCGATGGCCTTCACCGCCACCAGCGTGCTGCGGTGGATCTGCCAGAAGGCGCGCGGATCGAGCTCGTCGACCAGTTCCTTGATGGGCTTGCGGATCAGTGCCTCCACCTGCGCCGTCTGCACGCGCGTGTACTTCTCGTCGGAGATGAAGAACAGCACATCGTCGACCGGGATCATCTGGATGCTCGGGCCCACGGTGGCCTGGATCCACTCCAGGTACCGCGGCGCCTGGCCGGGGTTCAGGCGCGCCGACAGCTGGTGAATCAGGGTCTGCAGGTGGGGCCCGGGGGGCGCGTCGAGGCTGCCGTCGGCGCGGGCGGCCAGGCGCTGGCGGATGCGCTGCACGGTCAGCGCCAGCCGGTCGCGCTCGGCCGGCTTGAGCACGTAGTCGGCCACGCCCTGCTCGAAGGCCTCGACCGCGTACTGGTCGTAGGCGGTGATGAACACGATCTCGGGCAGGGGCGGGTCGTCGTCGGCGTCGCCGTCGGGCGGCGGCAGCTGCGCGATCTGCCGCGCGGCCTCCACGCCGGTGGCGCCGGGCATGCGGATGTCGAGGAAGACGACGTCGGGGCGGTGCTCGCGCACCATCTCCACGGCCTCCAGGCCGTTGCGCGCCTCGGCGACGATCTCGAGCTCCGGCCAGGCTTCGGCCAGGCGCGCGCGCAGCTGCTCGCGCATCAGGCGTTCGTCGTCGGCGATCACGGCGCGGGCGGCGGGGGAGTTCATCGCGGTCTCGGTGCAGGGGTCAGACGGACGACGCGGATGCTACGGCCGGGGCCGAGGGCTTCAGCGCCCACCACAGCAGCAGGCCGGCCAGCCACAGCGGCGAGCTCACCAGCAGCAGCGCCAGCGCCAAGGCCCCCAGGCCCAGGGCCACGGTCACCGCCACGGCCAGCGCGGCCAGGGCCAGCGCCAGGCCCACCGCCAGGGTCGAGCCCAGCAGCACCAGCGGCACGACCACGGCCACCACCAGCAGCGTGGCCAGCACCGCCAGCAGCACGCCCAGGACGCCGCCGGGGCCGATCTCGCCGTGCCAGCCGTCCTCGTGCCAGCCGAAGCGCCAGTCGGCGGCACCGGCCAGGCCGTGCGGGCCCTGCACCTCGTGCCACAGCAGCGCGGCGGCCAGCAGCGCCAGCACCGGGCCCAGCGTCGTCAGCCCGAGCAGCACCCAGGGCCAGCGGCGGCTCGGCCGCGGCGCGGCGGGCAGGGGGGCCGGTATCGCGGGGCGCGGGGCGGCGAGGATGGCGTCGTCGCCCAGGGGCGCGCTCGGGCCTGGGGTGTTCATGCCGTGGCCTCCTCGACCGTCTTGTAGGGCACGGTGATGGTCACCAGCGTGCCGCTGGGCTGGTTCTCGGCCACGGTGAGCGTGGCCCGGTTGCCGTAGAGCAGCTGCAGCCGCTCGCGGATGTTGGCCAGGCCCACGCCCGTGCCGGCGGTGGCGGCCTTGCCGAAGCCCAGCCCCGTGTCGGCCACCGTCATCTGCAGCTTGCCGTGCACGATCTCGGCGGCCACGCGCAGGTGCCCGCCCTCGGCCTTGGGCTCCAGGCCGTGCTTGATGGCGTTCTCCACCAGCGTCTGCAGCATCATGGGCGGGAACTCGGCCGACAGCAGGCCATCGGGCACCGCCACCTCGGTGGTGAGGCGCTCTTCCATGCGCACCTTGAGGATCTCGAGGTAGGGGCGGATGACCGCGATCTCGCGCCCGAGCTCGCGCACGCCGTTGCCGCCGCCGCCGGCGGCCTCGCGCATGGTGGGCATGCTGGCGCGCAGCAGCGCGATCAGGTTCTTCTGCATCTGGCTGGCGCGCGCCGGGTCGGTCTCGATCAGGTGGTCGATGGAGGCCAGGGTGTTGAACAGGAAGTGCGGTTCCACCTGCGCCTGCATGGCGGCCATGCGCGCCTCCACAACCTGGCGCTTCAGGCTTTCGGCCTCGGCCGTCTCGGTGGCGCGCGCGGCCTGCTTCTGCGCCTGCTGCGTGCCCTTGTAGGTGAACTTCAGGATGGCCGAGGCCGCGATCCACAGCAGCGTGAACTGCATCAGCGCCTCGCCGATGCCGTAGCGCACGGTGCGGGTGCGGGTGCGCGGCTCGCCGCCGAGCTCGCGCACCAGGGCCTCGGCCTCCTGGCGCGCCGCGGCGGCCTCGCGCTGGGCCGCCTCGGCCTCGCGAGTGGCCTCCTCGGCCTCGCGGCGGGCGTCCTCGATGGCCTCGCGCACGGCGTCGGAGGCGCCGGGCGGCAGCGTGATGCGCAGGTCGCGGCCGGGCGGTTGCTCGGCGGCGCTGGCCGCCCGCTCGGTGCCCTGCGCCGGCGGCCCGATGCGCACGCCGTCGCGGCCGATGCTGATCTCGACGCCCACGCCGGGCTCGGAGGGCGTGACCTGGACCCGCGGCTCGGCACGCTGCGGCGCGGCGGGCGGCTTCGGGGCCTCGGGCACGCGGATCACCACGGGGCGGTTGTCGGCCACCTCGTGCGTCACCGTCCAGGTGAAGGGCGGCATGTCGTGGACGATGGCCATGACGATGACCAGCAGCAGCGACAGCACGATGAAGCGCCGCCAGCTGATGGCCACGAGCCAGCTCGCATAGGCGTGGAAGCCGCGCACGCTGCCGTCGCGCAGCCGTTGCCAGCGCCTGGGCCAGGAGGGGCCGGGTTCGGGGGTGTGGGTTGCGTTCATGGTGCGGCGGCGGTGGGCAGGCGCACTTTACGCAGCCGGCGTGGCCGGGCGAGCGCCGGGCGACACAGGGGCACGAGACCGCGACAGGCTGCGGCGCGCGCCGATGGGCGGTTCCGCCCCGGCCGTGTCAACGCGCGGTTTCGGCCGGCATCGGCACGGTCACGCGGCGCGGGTTCAGGCCG
>JBILSW010000532.1:0-2744 GCA_044371895.1 Rubrivivax sp. | reverse complement strand
CGCCCGCCTTGGCTAGACCCTCAACCGACACCGACCATGAAGACATCCAAGCTCCTCCAACCGTCCAGTTCCACCCCGCCAGTCGGGCTCGCTGCCGCATCGCTGGTCCTGCTGTCCGGCCTGTGCCACGCGCAGGCTCAGCCGCCGGACGCTGACCGCACCCGCTACAGCATCGGCGCCGCCGTGTTGTTCGACAAGGACGGCTATCGTGACCTGGCCACCGAGACCCTGGTTCTCCCGGGCGTGGCAATCCAGAACAAGTGGGTCAACCTCTTCGGCCCCCAGCTCGACCTGCGCCTGATCGGCAACGCCGATCGCAGCTGGTGGATCGGACCGCGCATCGAGTACCGGTTCGACGGATACGAGCAGGACGACGGCGCCATCTTCCGCGGCATGGCCAGCCGCAAGGGCGGCCTGTTCCACGGCATCAGCGGCAGCGTGGAGCTGGGCCGTGGCTTCGAGTTCGAAGCCGACTACGTGCAGGCCGCGAGCCGGGAGTCCGGCTTCGACCGGGGCGCGGTCGGCTCGGTGCAGTTGAGCCGCACCTACCGCAGCGGCTCCTGGGCGCTGGTGCCCCGCATCGGGCTGGAGTACCAGAGCAGCCGCTACGTCGACTACTACTACGGCGTGCGCCTGGGTGAAGCCACCGCGACCCGGCCCGCCTACGCCGCCAGGAGCACATGGAGTCCGGAGTTCGGCCTGCTCGTCCGCTGGCAGGCGAGTCCTCGGCAGTCGCTTTTCGCCAACTTCAACTACGAGCGCTACGCCAAGGAGATCCGCAACAGCCCGCTGATCAACGCCAGCGGAATTCCGCAACTGGTGCTCGGCTACCAGTTCGTCCTGAACTGAGGTTGCCGGGCGCCGTCGCGATCGGCTACCGCGCTGCGATACGCTGCTGCCCATGAACCGCATCCTTCTCGTCGAAGACCACGCCGCCATGCGCGATCTCGTGGTGCTCGAGCTGCAGCGCGCGGGCATCGCGGCCGACGCCGTGGGGCGCGTCAGCGAGGCCGAGGCCTGCCTGGCGCAGGTGCGGTACGCGGCGCTCGTGCTCGATCGCGGGCTGCCGGAGGGCGACGCACTGCCCTGGCTGCAGCGCCTGCGCATCCGGCAGGTGCTGGTGCCTTGCCTGCTGCTCACGGCACGGGATGCCCTGCACGACCGCGTCGACGGCCTGGAGGCCGGCGCCGACGACTATCTGGCCAAGCCCTTCGACCGCGATGAACTGGTCGCCCGGGTGCGCGCCCTGCTGCGGCGGCAGAGCGCGTGGGTCACCAGTGCACCTCAGTGGGGTGGGCTGGCCGTCGACCCCATGGGCTCGCGCTTGAGTCATGGCCGTTCGAGCGTCAACCTGGCGCCCAGCGAACTGCAGTTGATGCTGACGCTGGTGCGGGCCCAAGGCCAGGTCGTGCGCCGCGGTGCGCTGGAGGCCGCGGCCTGGGGCCTGACCGAGCCGGTGACGCCGAATGCGCTGGACGTGGCCGTGCACCGGCTGCGCCGGAAGCTGGAATTGCTGCGCTGCCAGGTGCGTCTGGCGAACACCAAGGGGGTCGGCTACTCGCTTGAGCAGGTCGTCGATACCGCAGGGGAACACGGTGGCCGAAGCGATTGAGCCTTCGCGGCCGGGGCAGGCGGTCGCGCCGGGTCGCACCCCAAGCCTGGCTGTGCGCCTGGCGCTGGGCTTTGCATTGGCGTTTGCCTCCACGGCGCTGCTGGTGGTGGGTGTGCAAGCCGTGCTGGCCGAGCGCTTCGGTGATCTGGTCACGCGCATGAGCATGGAGGGGCAGACCGAGGACATCTTCGAGGGTTTCGTGCTCGATGCCGATCAGCGGGTGGTGGGCGTGGCTCTCGAATCCGACGATGCCCTGGGCTTCGACGACTTCTTCGCCAACCTGAAGTTCCGCGTGCTCGACGGATCGGGGCAGGTCGTCGCCAGCAGCGAGGAGGATCGGCGGTCGCTGCTGCCCGGCCGCAGCGTGAGCGAGCAAGACCGATTCTTCGGAGTGGTTCCGTTCGACGGACGCGACTTCTTCGTCGGCGCGTGGGCCCGCGAGGTGCATGGGCGGCCCTACGTCCTGCAGCTCGCACGCAGCGACCGTTTCGAGCTGCTGGCCCGAGAGGCGGTCACGCCGGCCATCACCGACACGATCGCGCTGCTGGGCAGTTTGTCGGCCTTGATCTTTGCGTTGGCCGGCGCGCTGGCCGTGCGTTCGGTGCTGCGGCCCATCCGTGCCGCCGTCGAGGCCGCGCGCAGCGTCGGCGGCCGGAACCTGGCGGCCCGCCTGCCCGAACACCCCATGCCGGCCGAGATCCGGCCCCTGGTCCAGGCCTTCAACGGCGTCCTGCAAAGGCTCGAGCGCTCATTTCATGAGCAGGAGCGCTTCATCGCCAACGCAGCGCACGAGCTGAAGACGCCTCTGGCACTGGCGCGGGCCCGCATCGAAGCCGGACTCGACCGGGAGGACGACCGCACCAGAGTGCTGAACGACCTGGATGCCCTGGGGCGCCAGGTGCAGCAACTGCTGCAACTGGCCCAGGTGGCCGATTCACAAGCCCTGCGAAAACGCAGCCTTCAGCCGCTGGACGTGGCACGGGAGGTCCTGGATCACCTGGCGTTCAAGGCCCATCGCTCGGATGTCACCCTTCACCTGCTGGAACCCGATGTGCAGGTGCAGGTCGAGGCCGACCCTGGAGCGCTGTTCATGCTGCTCAAGAACCTGGTCGAGAACGCGCTCGACTTCTCG
>JBILSW010000073.1:0-9414 GCA_044371895.1 Rubrivivax sp. | reverse complement strand
AGCCGCGATGCCATGCGCTTGCTGTACACGTCAGCGCTCAGCAGGCCGCCGGCCTGGGCCTCGAAGACGGCCGCGGCCAGCTGCCACAGCGCGGCCTCCTGGAGACGCTCCCGGACACGTGCGCCGGCGGCCAGCTCGGCGCAGAGGTCGCTCATGCGCCCCGCCGGGCGGCCGGGGTCGCGCAGCAGCGCCAGCACCTGGGCCTCGATCACGCCGCGCGCCTCGTCGTCGGCGATGCGCGGCTTCACCGAGGGCTCCTGCGGCAACTCACGCCACTGGAAGTCGGCCTGCCAGAGGTCGGCCGGGTGGATGCGGTCGGCGCCGGCGAGCTGCAGCGCGTCGCGGTACTGCGGGAACAGCATCAGCGGGCTGACGCTCTTACGCGCCAGCAGCCGCGAGAGGTAGTCGAGCAGGCCGAAGGCCACGCGGTCGATGACGTCCACGGCCTTGGCGTCGATGAGCGCCGGCTTGGCCACGAGGCGCTGCACCGCACTCTCGGCGGCGCGCAGCACGGTGGCGACGGCCGGCAAGCCCACGAGTTCGAGCGCACCCACGCCCTGGTGCAGCTGCGTGCGCGCCTGGCGCAGCACCGCCGGGTCGACGGCGTCGATGTCGCCGCCGGCGGCAGCCTCGGAGTCCTTGACGTAGCGCCGCAGCGCCTTGGTGGCGTTCTCGAGCGAACGCCGCAACTCGCCGTGCACCCAGGACAGCGCGCTCAGGTCGTCGCCGGGCTGCGCGTCGAGGTCGACGGGGCCGGAGTCTTGGAGGTCTGGCATGGGCGGCGCTCGGTGGCGGTGGCGTCGGGCGGTCGGGTCAGACGATCTTGAAGCGCGAGATCGTCGTCCTCAGCTCTTCGGCCGTCCGGGACAGCTCGCGCACCATCTGCGCCGTCGATCGCGTGCCCTCGGACGTCTGCTCGGTCACCGCGAAGATGTGCTGGATGTTCGCCGCCACCTCGTTGGCCTGCCGCGCTTCCTTGAGCGCCTCTTCGGAGATGCGCTGGATGAGGTCGGCCAGTTCGCGCGCCACGCGGTCGATGTCGCCCAGGGCGGCACCGGCGGCGTCGGACAGCCGCGCCCCCTCGACCACGCCCTGCGTGCTGCGTTCCATGGCGCCCACGGCGTCCTGGGTGTCGGTCTGGATGGTTCGCACAATCGCGGCGATCTGCCGCGTCGCGTCGGCCGAGCGTTCGGCCAGCCTCTGCACTTCCTCGGCCACGACGCTGAAGCCGCGGCCGGCCTCGCCGGCGCTCGCCGCCTGGATGGCGGCGTTCAGGGCCAGCACGTTGGTCTGCTCAGTGATGTCCGAGATCAGTTCGGTGATCTCGCCGATCTCCTGCGAGCTCTCGCCCAGGCGCTTGATGCGCTTGGAGGTCTCCTGGATCTGGTCGCGGATGGAGTTCATGCCGCCGATGGCGTTGTTCACCGCCTCCAGGCCCTGCTCGGCGGCCTGCAGCGACTGGCGCGCCACCGCGGCGGTTTCCTGGGCCTGGGCCGACACGTCGTTGATGCGGCCGGCCATCTGAAGCACCTCCTCGCCGGTCTCGCGGATCTCGCGCAGCTGCTCGGTGGAAGCGCCGAGCAGCTCGAGGGAGGTCGTCTCGACCTGGGCCGTGGTCTCGGTGACCCGGCCCACCGTGGTCTGCACCTGCTCCACCAGCGTGCGCAGTTCCTCCACCGTGTAGTTCACGGAGTCGGCGATGGCGCCGGTGATGTCCTCGGTCACGGTGGCCTGCTGGGTGAGATCGCCCTCGGCCACCGTCTGCAGCTCGTTCATGAGGCGCAGAATGGCCGCCTGGTTGGCGTCGTTCACGCGCTTGGCCTCCTGCTCCTGGCGCTCGGCCTCCTGTCGCTGCAGGTCGGCGGCGCGGGCGCGGGCGGTCTGGTCGATCACGAACAGTCGCAGAAGCCCAACGCCGCCCGCCACCAGGGCGGCCAGCGCCAGCAGGCCCAGCAGCAGCCGCCAGCCCCCGAAGCCGCCCGAGCCCGCCAGGCCCTGCTGCAGAGTGTCGAGGCTGCGACGCAGCGGCTCGGAGTCGGCGACGATGGCTCCCTGCGCCTCGCGCGCGGCCACCAGGCCCTGCAGGTTCGTCAGGATGGCCCCGGCCTCCTTGCGCGTGGTCTCGTACTGGGTCAGCAACTGCTGAAGCCGCTCTCGCGCCTGCGCGTCGCGGGTGCCGGGCAGGCGCAGCTCGGCGTTGCCCTGCAGCACGCCCTCGGCGATCTGCTTGAACGAGTTGAGGTCCTTGCCGAGCAGAAACACGGCCTCGGCGCTGACGCCCTCGCTGGTGAGGAACTCGTTGGCGCTCTTGCCGATGCGCTGCGTGAGCATGACCAGCTGGCCGACGGCCGACAGCTCGGCGGCCGACGCGCCGCCCTGCAGCTTCAGCGAGCTCACGGTCTCGGCGGTCTCGAGCAGGTCGCCGCTCTGGCGGTTGATGGTGCGCAGGGCCGTGCCCACCTGCGTCAGCGTCTGCTGCTGCTTCAGCACGATGGCGGAGTTCTTCTCGGCGCGGTCGACCAGCGGCATCAGCGCCGCGATCTGCTCCTGCAGGCCGCCGGGCGCGGCAGCGACCTCGCCGTCGCCGGTGGCCAGGCTGCGCACGGTCCGGGTCAGCACGTCGACGGACTCGCGCACTTCGGGGAAGGCCGTGGCACTGCCCACGATGGCCTGCGACACCGACTTGGCCAATCGCTGCGACTGCGTGGTCGCCTGGCCGGCGGCCGCCACCTGGTTGGCGCTGCGGTTGGCCGAGGTGATGGCCAGCAGCGCCGCCAGCAGCAACGCCGCGAGGCCGGCACCGAAGAGCCACACCATGGCGCGCTGCTGGCGCTCCAGCGGCCAGGCGCCCACCACGGGCAGCCCGCTGTTGAAGGCGTCGGCCTCGTCGGCCGGGGCAGCGACGCGTGGCTCGCCGTAGTCGGCGGTCAGCTCGGAGGGGGCGGCCTCGGTGATGATGGAGTTGCCGTCGCGGCCTGCGCGGTCGCCGGGGTTGAGCGTGCCCTGGCCAAGCCGCACCGTCACCTCCACCGGGTCGGGCGGCGACAGTTCGTCGAACGGCGCCACCGGCTCCGGGGTGTCGGCCTCGGTCTTGGCGCGACCGACACCCTTGATGCGATCCAGAAAGCTCATGGCGTCCTCTTCAGTGCTCGTGTGAGGGCTCGGGTAACCGGGGCAGTGCGGGCGGCCATCGGCGCAGGCACTTCATGCCCCGATGGCCAGGAACATCTCGTGGCGGGCCAGCGCCGCTAGGTCGATCTCCTGCCACACGCGCCCGTCGGCGTCGCGCCAGCGGCCACCGGCGGCGAACTCGGGGCGCGGGGCGGCATTGGCGGCATCGGTGTCGGGCTGCAACTGCTGCCGGCTGCGCAGGCCCGCAAGGCGGTCAACCAGCACGGCGCAATGCGAGCCCAGGCGCGGGTTGAAGGCCAGCAGCCGGGCCTGCTCGCGCAGAGCGTCGCGCGCCAGCGGCGGGCGCAGGCCCAGGAAGGCAGCGAGGTCGACGACGCCGTGCAGCCCGCCGCGCAGGTTGGCCACGCCCAGGAACCAGGGCCGGGTGTGCGGCACCGGCAGCAGGGCGCCGACCGGGAAGATCTCGCCCGCGGTGGCCAGCGGCACGAGCAGTCCTGCGCCGGCACAATCCACGGCCAACCAGGAGACAGCCCGGGTCTCGGAACGGGCAGCCTGCAGCCGCTCGGCGAGCCGGCTCTGGAGTTCGCGCAGGGCTTCGCGTTTGGCCATCGGCGCTCTAGTCGAATGCCTTGATCTTGGCAATGAGCTCGTCGGGGTTGACCGGCTTGACGATGTAGTCCCGCGCACCCTGGCGCATGCCCCAGACCTTGTCGGTCTCCTGGTTCTTGCTGGTGCACATGATCACCGGCACGTCGGAGAAGCGCGGGTCGCGCGTGATGCTGCGCGTAAGCTGGAAGCCGTTCTGTCCGGGCATCACGACGTCCATCAGTATGAGTTGCGGCTTGTCCTCCTCGAGCCGGCGCAGGGCCTCCTCGCCGTTCTCGGCGGTGCGCACGCTGTAGCCGCGCTTGCCGAGGATGTCGGAGAGGTGGAACAGCTCCGTCTTGGAGTCGTCGACGACGAGGATCTTCTGGATGGCCATCGCGGTGGGGGTTCCGGCGTTGCGGGTTCAGGCCGCGGCGGGGCGGTGCGACTCCACCGCCTTGAGCAGCTGTTCCTTCGTGAAGGGCTTGGTGAGGTAGTCCTCGGAACCGACCATGCGGCCCCGCGCCTTGTCGAAAAGGCCATCCTTGCTCGACAGCATGATCACCGGCACGTGGGCAAAGCGCTCATTGCGCTTGATGATCGCGCAGGTCTGGTAGCCGTCGAGCCGCGGCATCAGGATGTCGCAGAAAATGAGGTCTGGCGCGTGGTCGTTGACCTTGGCCAGGGCGTCGAAGCCGTCCTCGGCCAGCATGACCTCGTGGCCGCCCTGGCGCAGGAAAATTTCGGCGCTGCGCCGGATCGTGTTGCTGTCGTCGATGACCAGCACCCGTGCACCGGCGGGTGCCCCGGTCGCTGCTGCGCCCGCGTCGGGCCCTTGCATGTCCAAGCGCCGTCCTCCTCGTGGGGCCGTTGCGCGCCGCAAAGGCGGGCGCGCGGTGAATCAGATCTGCACCATCTCGAAGTCTTCCTTGCGGGCACCGCATTCCGGACAGGTCCAGTTCATGGACACGTCGGCCCAGGCGGTGCCGGGCGGAATGCCGTGTTCCGGATCGCCGTCGGCCTCGTTGTAGATCCAGCCGCAGATCAGGCACATCCAGGTTCGCGCTTCGCTCACGATGGCTCGGTCACCTCACTACAATGGAAAGGCATTGTAGCCACGCGAATCCGGCAAAAAGCGTGGATTCGTGAGGGCCTGCACGACGTTTCTCAGAATCTGCTGGAGGTTTTTGGTCCGGCCCCGTCCCGATCCCCGCGTTGCCCTCGGCCCCCGGCCGAGGCAGCGGCTTCCCTGTCCTCCACGCCCCATCCCATGACCTCCGAAATCCCAGCCGCCGCGGCGGCCGACGACCCCGAGACCGCCGGCCTGGAGCCGCCGGCGCCGGCCGCGGTGATGTGCTTCAACGCCAGCGAGCCCAGCGGCGCCGGCGGCCTGGCCGGCGACGTCGCCACGGCCGCGGCCATGGGCGCGCACGCGCTGCCCATCGTCACCAGCATCGTGATGCGCGACACCGCCGATATCTTCGACCAGCACGACATCGACGCCGACGTCGTGGTCGAGCAGGCGCGCACTATCCTTGAGGACGTCACGATCGCGGCCTGGAAGGTGGGCTTCCTGGGCAGCGCCGACAACGTCAGCGCCGTGGCCGAGGTGCTGTCGGACTACACCGAGATCCCGCTCGTCACCCACCTGCCCAACCTCGGATGGATGGACGAGGACCAGCTGCAGCCCTACCTTGACGCCTTCCGCGAGCTCATCCTTCCGGCCACCGAGGTGCTGGTGGGCAACCACAAGGCCTTGCAGGACTTCCTGCTGCCCGAGTGGGACAGCGAGCGCCCGCCCTCGGCGCGCGAACTCGCCGTGGCCGCCGCCGAGCACGGCACGCGCTACGTGCTCGTCACCGGCGTGGCGCTGGCCTCCAAGGGCCCCGAGCAGTTCATCGACAACGTGCTGGCCTCGCCACAGGGCGCGCTGGCCGGCGAGAAGTTCGAGCGCTTCGAGACCAGCTTCGTGGGCGCCGGCGACACGCTCAGCGCCGCGCTCGCCGCGCTGCTGGCCACGGGGGTCGAGCTGCAGGCGGCCGTCTCGGAGGCTCTGAACTTCCTCGACCAGTCGCTCGACGCCGGCTTCCGCCCGGGCATGGGTCACGTCGTGCCCGACCGCTTCTTCTGGGCACTCCCGCCCCCGGAGGGCGAGGAGGGCGACGGCGACGGCAGCGGCGGCCCCGGGGCCGGGGAAGAGCCCGAGCCCGAGTCACCCCCGCCCAAGTCCCCGCCGCGCCGCGTGCACTGACCCCGGGCGAACGCCTGGGCCCTCCCTCCCGAACCCACAGCTCCTGCCGCAGCCGATGCCCCAGACCAACCAAGCCCTGTTCGAGCGCGCGCAGCGCGTCATCCCCGGCGGCGTGAATTCGCCGGTGCGCGCCTTCCGCGCCGTCGGCGGCACGCCGCGCTTCATCACGCGTGCCCAGGGGCCTTTCATCCACGACGCCGAGGGCCGCCGCTACGTCGACTACATCGGCTCCTGGGGCCCCATGATCCTGGGCCACGGCCACCCGGCCGTGCTCGAGGCGGTGCAGAAGGCCGCAGCCGACGGCTTCAGCTTCGGCGCGCCCACCGAGCGCGAGATCGAGCTCGCCGAGGCCATCATCGGGCACCTGGGCACCGACAGCGGCGTCGAGCAGGTGCGGCTGGTGTCCAGCGGCACCGAGGCCGGCATGAGCGCGCTGCGCCTGGCGCGCGGCGCCACGGGCCGCAACCTCATCGTCAAGTTCGAGGGCTGCTACCACGGCCACGCCGACGCGCTGCTCGTCAAGGCCGGTTCGGGCCTGGCGACCTTCGGCTTCCCCACCAGCGCGGGCGTGCCGGACGACGTGGTCAAGCACACGCTGGTGCTCGAGTACAACAACCTCGATCAGCTCGACGCGGCCTTCGCCCGGCGGGGCGACGACATCGCCTGCGTGATGCTCGAGGCCATCGCCGGCAACATGAATTTCGTGCGCGCCAGCGTGCCCTTCATGACGCGGCTGCGCGAGCTTTGCACGCGGCACGGCGCGATGCTGGTGTTCGACGAGGTCATGACCGGCTTCCGCGTCGGCGCGAACGGCGCCTGGGGCGTGTATGCGCAGCTGATGCCCGGCTTCAGGCCCGACCTGTTCGTTTTCGGCAAGGTCATCGGTGGCGGCATGCCGCTGGCGGCCTTCGGCGGCAGCCGCTCGGTGATGGGCCGCCTGGCGCCGCTGGGGCCCGTCTACCAGGCCGGCACGCTCAGCGGCAACCCGGTGGCCACGGCCTGCGGGCTGGCGACCCTGCGCGAAATTGGCCGCCCGGGGTTCTTCGAGGCGCTGGGCGACAGCACGCGCGCGCTGGTGAACGGGTTGAAGGGCGCGGCCGACGCGGCCGGCGTGCCCTTCGTCGTCGACAGCGAGGGCGGCATGTTCGGCTTCTTCTTCGCCGACAGCCTGCCGCAGCACTACGGCACCGTGATGGCCACCGACAAGGAGCGCTTCAACCGCTTCTTCCACGCCATGCTCGACCGCGGCGTGTACCTGGCCCCGGCGCTGTACGAGGCCGGATTCGTGAGCGCGGCGCACTCGCCGGCCGAGATCGACGCCACGGTGGCGGCCGCGCGCGAGGCCTTCGCGACGCTTTGAACCTTCAGGCCGGCGACGAGCGCAGTCCGTAGGCCCGGCCTGCCACGAACACGTACTCGGCGCGCAGGATCGCGTCGCCCTTCTCGCCTGCGAAGGTGAAGCCCAGCACGGCCACGCGGTCGCCCGCCTTGATCTCGGGCACCTGCCAGGCGCCCATGCGCGACAGCGGCGCGAGCTCGACGTCCCAGACGCGGTCCTTGCGCGTGGGCAGCTGCGCCGCGCGCAGCAGCGCCGGGCCGTCCACCGGCGCGCTCTGCGGCGGCAGGCTGCGCGTGGCCAGGTCGGCCGGCAGCTTCGGCTCGGCCGGCAGTTCCAGCCTGAGCTCGGCGTGCGGGTTGCGCCAGCGCACGTCGCGGGCCGTGCCCTCCAGGTAGATCGGCCGCGCCTGGTCGAAGCTGCTCCAGCCGTGGTGGGCCCAGGCGGGCGGCGCCAGCAGCGCGGGGGCGACGACGAGCAGGGTTCTTCGGCGGTGCAAGGCGCTCTCCTTCAGGCGTAGGCGATCCAACGGCCCGCGATGATGACCCCCAACCAAAGACCCAGCGACAGCGCGGTCTGCGCGCGCGCCACCGCGTCGACGCGCTGCAGCCCGCCGCGGGCGTGGAACAGCGCCGCGTTGGTGCCGGCCAGCATCAGCAGCCCGAGCTTGACGGCGAAGGCCCGGTTGGCAAGCAGTTCGCCCGGGTGCGCCGCGAACATCGCCAGCCCGCTGGCCGCCGCCAGGCCGAAGCCCAGCAGCGACAACGGCAGCGCCAGCCGCGCCAGCGCCACCACCGGCAGCTCGCGCCCCAGGCCCCAGACGCGCAGCTCCAGCAGCACCAGGCTGCCCAGCAGCAGCGCGATGCCGGCGATGTGGACCACCTGCAGCGCCGGGTAGGCCACCGGGTGCTCGGCGATCCACGGCAGGCCCACGAGGCGATCCAACATGCCTGCACGCTAGCAGAGAGGCTGCACACCCCGCTCCTAGAATGCCGCGCATGCACATCCACGTCCTGGGCATCTGCGGCACCTTCATGGGCGGCCTGGCGGCGCTGGCGCGCGAGGCCGGCCACCGCGTGACGGGCTGCGACGCCGCCGTATACCCGCCGATGAGCGAGCAGCTGCGCGCCCTCGGCATCGACCTCGTCGAGGGCTACGGCGCCGAGCAGCTGGCGCTGGAGCCAGACGCCTTCGTCGTCGGCAACGTCGTCAAGCGCGGCATGCCGCTGATGGAGGCGCTGCTCGACGCCGGCGCGCGCTACACCAGCGGCCCGCAGTGGCTGGCCGAGCACGTGCTGCACGGCCGCCACGTGCTGGCCGTGGCCGGCACGCACGGCAAGACCACGACCACGGCGATGCTGGCGTGGATCCTCGATCAGGCCCTGCCGATCTCCCACGGTGAAGGCCGCAAGCCCGGCTTCCTGGTGGGCGGTGTGCCGCTGAACTTCGGCGTCAGCGCGCGGCTGGGCGACCCCGGTGCGCCCTTCGTCATCGAGGCCGACGAATACGACACGGCCCTGTTCGACAAGCGCAGCAAGTTCGTGCACTACCGGCCGCGCACCGCGGTGCTGAACAACCTCGAGCACGACCACGCCGACATCTTCCCCGACCTGGCCGCCATCGAGACGCAGTTCCATCACCTGGTGCGCACCATGCCGTCCGCCGGTCGCGTAGTGGTGAACGCGCGCGACGAGGCCCTGGCCCGCGTGCTGGCCCGCGGCTGCTGGAGCGGCGTGCAACGCTTCGGCACCCGGCGTGAGGAGCCTGGCGGCCTGTGCGCGCGCGGCGAGCCCGGCAGCTTCGACGTGCTGCGCGGCAGCCTCAGGCTCGGCCACGTGGCCTGGGAGCTGCTCGGCGAGCACAACCAGCTCAACGCGCTGGCCGCCATCGGCGCGGCCGAGCATGTGGGCGTGGCGCCGGCCGAGGCCTGCCGCGCGCTGGCCACGTTCCGCAACGTGCGCCGCCGTCTGGAATTGCGCGGCGAGGCCGGCGGCGTCAAGGTCTACGACGACTTCGCCCACCACCCGACGGCCATGCGCACCACGATCGACGGCCTGCGCCGCAAGGTAGGCCCAGGCTCGCGCATCCTGGCGGTGTTCGAACCGCGCAG
>JBILSW010000072.1:0-9417 GCA_044371895.1 Rubrivivax sp. | reverse complement strand
TGCGGCGGCCGTGGTCGGACCGGCTGCACGCCGAGGACCTCGCACCCACCTTCGCCACCTTCATGGCGGCGGTGGCCGCGCAGCAGGCCTACGAGGCAGAGTTCCGCATCGTGCGCAGCGACGGCGTCATCACCTGGGTGGCCGACCATGGCACCGTGCGCCTCGACGCCGAGGGCCGCTTCGAGGGCTTCACCTTCTACGGCTGGGACATCACCGAGCGCAAGGCGGCGCAGCAGGCGCTGGCCGCGGCCAAGGACGAGGCGGAGCGGCTGAGCCGCGCCAAGAGCGAGTTCCTCTCGCGCATGAGCCACGAGCTGCGCACGCCGCTGAACGCGGTGCTGGGCTTTTCGCAGCTGCTGGCCGGCGACGCCAGCGAGCCGCTGACGCCGCGCCAGCACGAGCGCGTGCGCGAACTGCAGCGCGGCGGCGCGCACCTGCTGGACCTGATCAACGACGTGCTCGACCTGGCGCGCATCGAGGCCGGCGCGCTGCGCCTGCAGCTGCAGGCGGTGGACCTGTGCGAGGCGGTTCGCGAGTGCCAGACGCTGATCGCCGACACCATGGCCCGCCACGGCGTGACCTTGCAGGTGGAGTGTCGGGCCGGCAGCTGCGTCTGGGCCGACCCGACGCGGCTGCGCCAGGTGCTGCTGAACCTGCTGTCCAACGCCGCCAAGTACAACCGTCCGGGCGGCACGGCGCGCCTTTCGTGGGCCGTCGATGGCGACCGGCTGCGCGTGCAGGTGCAGGACGAGGGCCCGGGCCTCGGGACGGAGCAGCTGGCGCGGCTGTTCAGCCCCTTCGAGCGGCTGGGCGCGGAGCACGGCGCGGTGGAGGGCACCGGTATCGGGCTGGCGCTGACGCGCTGGCTGGTGGAGCGCATGGACGGCCGCATTGGCGTGGACAGCCGGCCCGGCGCCGGCAGCAGCTTCTGGTTCGAGCTGCGCGCCGCGCCCGCGGCCGCGGCGGCCCCGGCTGTTGCCGCGGACGCGGCTGCGCCGGCCTCCATGGCCGCTGCCGCGGCGCTGGCGCCGGCGGCCGGCACGCCCCGGCCGCGGGTGCTGTACATCGAGGACAACGAGGTCAACCGGCTGCTGATGGAGGGCATGCTGGCGCTGCGGCCGGGGCTGGAGCTGCAGCTGGCGGCGCTGCCCGAGGAGGGCCTGGCGCAGGCGCTGGCCGAGCCGCCGGCGCTGGTGCTGCTGGACATCCAGCTGCCGGGCATGGACGGCTTCGAGGTGCTGGAGCGGCTGCGCGCTGCGCCGGCCACCGCGGCCGTGCCGGTGGTGGCGGTGAGCGCCAACGCCATGCCCGCCGACCGCGAGCGCGCCACGCGCGCCGGATTCGACGACTACGTCACCAAGCCGGTCGACCTGCCGGGGCTGCTGCGCGTGGTCGACCGCTTCACGGCCTGAGCGTCCTCAGGGCCGGGCGGCGCCCGGCACGGCGTGCACGAGGCGGCGCGTGTACGGATGCTCGGGCGCGGTGAACAGCCGCTGCGGCGGCCCGGCCTCGACGACGCGGCCGTGCTGCAGCACCAGCACCTCGTCGCACACCAGGTCCACCACCGCGATGTCGTGACTGATGAACAGGTAGGCCAGGCCGTAGCGCTGCTGCAGGTCGCGCAGCAGGTTCAGCACCTGGGCCTGCACGCTGACGTCGAGCGCGCTCACCGGCTCGTCGGCGACGATGAGCCGCGGCCGCGTGACCAGCGCGCGCGCGATCGCGATGCGCTGGCGCTGGCCGCCGCTGAACTCGTGCGGATAGCGCTCGAGGTCGGCCGCGGCCAGGCCCACCGCCTCCAGCACCTCGGCGGCGCGGGCGCGCTGCTCGGCGGGCCCGGCGCCCTGCAGCGCGCGCAGGGGCTCGGCGACGGTCTGCAGCACGCTGCGGCGCGGGTCGAGCGAGCCGTAAGGGTCCTGGAAGATCATCTGGAAGCCGGAGCGCGCGCGCCGCAGTGCCGCGGCATCGAGCGCCTGCAGGTCGACGCCGTCGAAGCGCACGCTGCCGGCCGTGGGGCGCTCCAGCGCCATCACCAGCCGCGCCAGCGTGCTCTTGCCCGAGCCGCTCTCGCCGACGATGCCCAGGCTGCACCCGGCCTCGAGCGTGAAGCCGACGCCGGCCAGCGCCTCGACCTCGGGCGCGGCGGCGAACAGGCGGCGCCGCGGCAGCCGGTAGCGCTTGTGCAGGCCCTCGGCCTGCAGCAGCGGCGCCGTCATGGCGCGGCTCCGGCCGGCGCGGGCGTGCGCAGGCAGCGCGCCGCATGGCCGGCGGGCCCGGGCGCGGCGACCTCGGCCACCGGCGCGGCGCGGCAGTCTTCGCCGGCCAGCGCACAGCGCGCGGCGAACGCGCAGCCGGCGGGCATCGCCCCCAGCGCCGGCACGCGGCCGGGGATCGTGGCCAGCGGCGCCCCGCGCGGCAGCCCCACGCGCGGCCGCGCCGCCTGCAGCCCGCGCGTGTAGGGGTGCGCCGCTTGCGCGAACACCGCCGCGGTGGGCCCGCGCTCGACGATCTCGCCGGCGTACATGACGTGCAGCCGGTCGACGTGGTCGGCCATCAGGCCGAGGTCGTGGCTGATCAGCACCAGGCCCATGCCGTCTTCGTGCACCAGGCGCAGCATCAGCTCCAGCACCTCGCGCTGCAGCGTCACGTCCAGCGCCGTCGTCGGCTCGTCGGCCACCAGCAGCGCCGGCGCGCAGGCCAGCGCGATGGCGATGACGACGCGCTGGCGCTGCCCGCCCGAGAGCTGGTGCGGCCAGGCGTCGAGCCGCTCGTGCGCGTTCGGCATCTGCACGCGCTCGAGCAGCCGCAGCGCCTCGGCGCGCGCCGCGCTGCGGCCCAGGCCGCGGTGCAGGCGCAGCGGCTCGGCGATCTGCGCGCCGATGGTGTGCAGCGGGTTCAGCGCCGACATCGGCTCCTGGAAGACCATCGCGATGCGGTCGCCGCGCAGCCGGCACCAGTCGCGCTCGGGCAGGCCGACGAGCTCGGTGCCCAGCAGGCGCATCGAGCCCGAGACCGTGGCGCCCTCGGGCAGCAGGCCCATCAGCGCCAGCGCCGTGAGGCTCTTGCCGCAGCCGCTCTCGCCGATGAGGCCCAGGGTCTGGCCGCGGCCGATGCGGAAGTCAAGCCCGCGCAGCGCCGGCAGCCGGCCGCCGGCGGTGGCGAGCGTCACGCGCAGGTCGCAGACCTCAAGCAGCGGGGGCGGCGGGGCTTCGGGCATGGGCGGTCGCAACGACGATAGCGCAGCGCCCGTCCCTGCCCCGGGGGGCGGCTGCTGTCAGCCGGCCGCCATCTGCACGATCGCGCCCGCCGGCTGCGCGCCGCTGCGGCGCGCGACCTCGCGGCCCTGCACGATCTTCACCAGTGTCGGGATGCTGCGGATGGCAAAGCGCTGCGCCAGCTGCGGGTTGGCGTCGGTGTCGACCTTGACGAGCAGCGCACCCTGCCCCAGCTGCTGCGCGGCCTGCTTGAAGGCCGGCGCCATCATCTGGCAGGGCCCGCACCAAGCGGCCCAGAAGTCGACGATCAGGGGCCGGTCGGTGGCCATCGCGATGGCGTCGAAGTCGGCGTCGGACAGCGTCAGCACCTGGCCGTCGAGCAGCGGCTGGCCGCAGCGGCCGCACGCCGGCCGCTCGTCGATGCGCGCAGCCGGCACGCGGTTGGTGGCACCGCAGTGCGGGCAGCTGGCGTGGAGGCGGGTGTCTTCGTTCATCGCCGGCACGTGGAGGCACCGGCGGCGGCTTCAAGCCCGGCGTTCAGCGGCGGCGGCGGCGTTGGTGCCGAACAGTCGCGGATCGAACGGCACCCGCTGCGCGCCAGGCGCGAAGACGATGCCCGAGAAGAAGTCGAACACCGACAGGCGGACCAGGCCCGTGGCGCAGGCGGCGTCGGCGCAGTCGGTGGGCGAGAGCTTGATGGCGTCGAGGTCGAAGCCCGAGAACTGCCCGCCCGCGCCACCGAGGCCGAAACTGTTGTCGGTGATGCTGACGGAGAGGATGTTCGACAGGCCGACGCTGCCGAGGCCGGCCTTGAACACGGCCGTGAGGGCCGGCGCGCCACCGGTCAGGCCGGTGAGCTTGGTGAAGGTGACGGCCGCGGCTTGCGCCGAGCCCGTCAAGGCCTGGGGCACGGTACGCCGCTGCAGCGCGCAGCGCCCTCCTGTGCCCTCGGGAGAAAGCGCCGCTTCCGGCTCCGCCTTAGGGGGTGTCAGGCGTGGCGCACCAGCCGCTCGGCCACCGCGTCGCCCACGAAGCGCATGAAGGCCTTCACGCGCGCGGTGCCGCGCAGGTCGGGGTGGGTCAGCATCCACACCGGCACGTCGAGCGCCGGGATTGGCTCGGACACCGCCAGCAGCTCCGGCAGCCGTTCCTCCATGAACGTGGGCAGCACGGCCACGCCGATGCCGGTGCGCAGCATGGCGGCAGCGGCATTGAAGATGTCGACGCGCACGCGCACCTGCTCGGGCACCAGGTGCTCGCGCATCCAGCGGTCGTAGACGCGCGCCGCGCTGTCGCGCTCGAAGGCCACCCAGGGCGCATGCCGCAGCAGCTCGGGCAGCGGCGTCACGGCCTGCGGCAGATGCGGCGCGCCGCGCAGCGCGTAGACCCGGCAGTGGCTCATGCCGAGCTGGCGGCCCACCAGGTGCTCGGCCACCTGGGCCGACAGGCGCAGCGCCACGTCGGCCTGGCGCGCCGCGCCGCCGGGGGCGTCGGGCGGGCGCCGCGCCAGGTCCATCAGGAAGGCGTTCTCCACCACCTCGACCTCGATGCCCGGGTAGGCGCGCGCGAACGCCGCCAGCGGATGCGGCAGCAGGTGCTCCATCGCCACGAAGGCGGTGGTCAGGCGCAGCACGCCGGTGAGCTCGCGGTCGCGGCCCAGCACCTGGCGCTCGATCTCCTCGGCCTGGTCGGCCATGCGCCGCGCCTGCGCCAGCACCGCGCGGCCGGCCTCGGTGGGGTGCCAGCCGCTGCGCGTACGCTCGAACAGGCGTGCGCCCAGGCCGGCCTCCAACGCATCGAGCCGGCGCTGCACCGTGGTGGCATTGACGCTGAGCCGGCGTGCCGCCTCGGCCACCGAGCCACCCTCGCCGATGGCCAGGGCGTGGCGCAGGTCACTCCAGTCGAGTTGGGGCATACGGGATCGGGGCTCCGGTCGGTGGCTTCGCTGCAATTTTGCAAGCGACGGATGCGCTAGGCGGCGTTGTCTGCGTGGGTGCAAACACCTACAGTGGGTTTACCCTTATCCCGCCGATGACTCCGTCCAAGCCGCCCCCGCTGCGCCTGCTCGAACGCCCGCCGCGCCGGCGCGCGGTGCCAGCGCGGCCGCCGGCACCGTGGTGGACGGTCGCCGGCCTGCGTCGCGCCTGGCGGCGGCTGCTCGCCGCGCCCTGATCGCGGCGCCGGGGCGCGGAGCCCGCGCTCCCTAGAATGCCCCGATGTCCCTGACGCACACGCTGCTGCGGCTGCACCGGCTGGCTGCCGTGGCGCTGCTGGGATTCGCCAGCGGCCTGCCGCTGGCGCTCACCGGTCAGGCGATGCAGGCCTGGCTAACGCTCGACGGCATCGACCTGGCCACCATCGGCTTCCTCAGCCTGGTCGGGCTGCCCTACACCTTCAAGTTCCTGTGGGCGCCGCTGATGGACCGCTTCGAGCTGCCCGCGGCCGTCGCGCGGCGCTGGGGGCGGCGGCGCGGCTGGCTGGTGGCCACGCAGTTGCTGCTGGCGCTGGCGCTGTGGGCGCTGGCGGGCAGTTCGCCGGGCGAGGGCATCCGGGCCTTCGCGGTGCTGGCGGTGGCGGTGGCTTTCCTGTCGGCCTCTCAGGACGTGGTGGTCGACGCCTACCGCACCGACCTGCTGCCGCCCGCCGAGCGCGGCATGGGTGCGTCGCTGGGCGTGATGGGCTACCGGCTGGCGATGATCCTGTCGGGCGGCATCGCCCTCATCTGGACCGACCCCGGCCAGGCCGCGACCGGCCACGGCTGGACCTGGCCCGAGGTCTACCGCTTCATGGCGCTGCTGATGGCCGGCGCGGCGGTAGTCTCGGCGCTGCTGCTGCCCTCGCTGGCGCCGCTGCCGCCGGCACCGCCCACGGCCACGCCGCCGGCCGGCGCCGGACGCGACTTGCGCGGCTTCGCTGCCGTGCTGCTGGCCGTGGCTGCCGGCTGGTGGCTGACCGACCGCTTCGGCATAGACATCGCCCGTGCGCTGGTGGGCCCGCTGCTGGAGGGCAGCAGCCTGCCGGCACCGCTGCAGCAGCGCTGGGTGAACCTGGTGGCGCTGCTGCTGGGCATCGGCTTCACGCTGCCGCTGGCGGCCTGGGCGGCGCGGCGGGCCGGCTTCACGACGCTGCTGTCGGGCCTGGAGAGCTACTTCAGCCAGAAGGGCGCGGCGGCCTTCCTGCTGTTCATCGTGCTCTACAAGCTCGGCGACGCCTTCGCCGGCAGCCTGATGACGGCCTTCCTGCTGAAGAGCATGGCCTACACCTCGGCCGAGGTGGGCGTGGTCAACAAGGTGCTGGGACTGTGGATGACCATCGGCGGCGCGCTGCTGGGCGGCGCCCTGATGCTCAAGCTCGGCCTGTGGCGCTCGCTCATGCTCTTCGGCGTGCTGCAGCTGCTGTCTAACCTAGGCTTCTGGTGGCTGGCCATCTCGGGCAAGGGGGTGCTGCCCGGGCTCGTGCTGCCGGCCTTCGACTGGGGCTTCGTGGCGCTGGCCACGCCCACGCCGGTGGACGGCGGACTGCTGCTGGTGGTGGCCTTCGAGAACATCAGCGGCGGCATGGGCACGGCGGCCTTCGTGGCCTTCCTGATGAGCCTGTGCAATCAGCGATTCACGGCCACGCAGTACGCGCTGCTCAGCGCCTTCGCCAGCGTCGGGCGCGTGTGGGTGGGGCCGCTGGCGGGCGTGCTGGCCGAGAGCATCGGCTGGCCGCTGTTCTTCATCATCAGCACCGTGCTGGCGGCGCCGGCCCTGCTGATGCTGCAGTGGCTGCGGCGCGAGGTGGACGCGCTGGACGCGCCCGCCGCGACCGAGGGCAAGGCCTAGGCCCTGGCGGCCTGCAGGGTCTGGAGGGCCCTTCCTAGAATGCCGGGCATGGACACCGAGGCGCCGTTGTCGTCGTTCCTGGGCTGCCGCTGCCACCGGCCGGCGGGCTCGCTGCGCTCGCCGGGGCGGCGGCTGTTCACGGGCTTGGCCCTGGCCGCGGCTGCGGCACCCGCGCTGGGCAGCATCCCCGAGTGCCGGCGCTCGCGCGCGGCCTCTCTGGCGCCGGCCAGCTACGTCGAGAACATGGCGCAGCAGCAGTACGTGCAGATGCTGCGCCAGGCGCAGCAGCAGCGCGCGCTGGCCACGGGCGGCGTGCAACTGGAGCGGCTGCGCTTCATGGCGGCGCGCATGGTGCCCTTCACGCCCGCCTGCAACGAACGCGCGCGGCAGTGGAACTGGGAAGTCAACTTGCTGGGCTCCGACCAGATCAACGCCTTCTGCATGCCCGGCGGCAAGATCGCGTTCTACACCGGCATCCTGGCGCGCCTGAAGCTCGACGACGACGAGGTGGCCATGATCATGGGCCACGAAGTCGCGCACGCGCTGCTGGAGCACGCGCGCGAGCGCATGGTCAAGGCCGGCGGCACCGAGCTGCTGCTGCGCGGCGGCGCCGCGCTGCTGGGCCTGGGCAGCCTGGGCGACGCGGCCGCGGCCGGCGCCAGCCAGCTGCTGAGCCTGAAGTACAGCCGCGACGACGAGTCGCAGGCCGACGCGCTGGGCCTGATCATCGCCGCGCAGGCCGGCTACGACCCCAAGGCCGGCGTCACGCTGTGGCAGAAGATGACGCGCGTGGGCGGCGACAAGCCGCCACCCTGGCTGAGCACGCACCCGGCGGGCGAGAAGCGCATCTCCAGCATCGAGGCGCGTCTGCCGCAGCTGCAGCCGGTGTTCGAGCGCGCGCCCAAGCCGCCTAGGCGCTTCGGTCCGCCGGCCTGACCGGCCTCACGGCCGGGGTCGTGCCGATCTGTCGACAGGCAGGATGATGCCTTGCACGATGCCCGCTGCCTAGAATTGCCGCCAGCCGCGTCCACGCATCGAAGGCGCGCCGCAGGAGGGGCCACGCTCGCATGGAGCAGCAGCCGAACACGCCGCCGTTCGACGAGCGAAGCCCCATGCCCGGCTTCGTGGACCGCGCCGAGCCCGATCGCTTCTGCGACCTCGTGCTCACCGGCGGCGTCACCAGTTCCATCGCCTACCCCGGCGCGGTGCACGCACTCGGCTCGGTGTTCCGCTTCAACGGCATCGGCGGGTCGTCGTCGGGCGGCGGCACGGCGGCGCTGGCCGCGGCGGCCGAGTACCGCCGGCGTCACGGCTCGCCCGAGGGCTTCCGGCAGCTGCTGTCCGGCACCGCCGAAGTCGCCGAATGCTTTGAGGGGCGCACCGGGCTGGAGTGGCTGTTCCAGCCGGACGCCGGGATGCAGCGGCTGTTCGACGCCATCGTGCCGGGCGTCATCGCCCCTGAAGGCAAAGGGCTGGCCGTCCTGCGCGCGCTGCTGTCCAGCTACGGGGCCGTGGCGCTCGTCCCGGCCGCGGGCCTGGGCAGCGTGGCCTACCTGGCGCTGGCCAGCCAATTCCCCGGGTCCTGGCCCGGCATCCTTGCCGGCCTGGGCTTGGTGGCCTTGACCCTGCTAGGCGCCGCCGTGGCAGCCGGCCTGATGCTGCGGCGCGACCTGCGCCGCCTGGCCGCCGCCGACCACGGGCTGTGCTCCGGCCTGGCGCGCCAGCCGAACGCGCCGCGCGAGCCGATCACGCCCTGGCTGCACGGACTCATCCAGCGGGTGGCCGGGCGCGCGCCGGGCGGGCCGCCCCTGACCTTCGCCGACCTGCACGCCGCGCCCGGCGGCCCGGCCCAGGCGCTGAACGACGGCGCCACGGCCAGCGCGCGGTCGATCGACCTGCGCATGTTCAGCGCCGACGTCACGCGCGGCCTGCCGCTGCAGCTGCCGCTGCCCGACCCCGAGGCCGGCACCGACCCCGCAGCGCCGGACGACACCGCGCTGTACTTCCTGCCGCGGGAGATGGCTGCGCTGTTCCCGGCCGACGTGTTGGCGCACCTGCTGGCCGTGGCGGCGCCCGCGCAGGGCCGCGAGCTGCGCGTGGCCGGAGGGGACTGCGCACCGGCGCTGTCGGAGTTCCGTCGGCTGCCGGGCGCGCAGCTGCCGGTGATCGTGGCTGCGCGCATGACGGTGAGCTTCCCGGTGCTGTTCCGCGCGGTGCCCTTGTGGGCCGTCAGCCGGCCGGTGGCCCGAGCTGGCCAGCCACCGCCGCCGCCCGAGCTGCGCCGTTGCCTGTTCTCCGACGGCGGGCTGATCTCGGCCTTTCCGATGCACCTGTTCGACAGCCTGCTGCCCGCCTGGCCGACCTTCGGCATCGCGCTG
>JBILSW010000531.1:0-2751 GCA_044371895.1 Rubrivivax sp. | reverse complement strand
CCTGCATGTGGGCTTCGAGCTGGCTAACCGCCATTGCAAAGTCGCCGTTTGCCGTCTTGTTGCGCTCCCAGCAGGAGCCGCCTTCGCAAAAGGTCGCGGCGCCGCAGTTCACGGCCGTCGAGAACACGGCATCCGCAACCTTGCAGTCGTAGTTGAAGCTCGCCTGGACACAGCGGCCGTTGTCGTCGAACTGCCTGCAGCCCGACGCGCCCGCCGGACTGCAGCTCTGTAAGGTTGCGCCCCCGCACGTCGACGTGGTGGCCACGGAGGTGCAGGCGAACTCGTTGGCGTAGGCCCAGCACTCGCGCGTCACAGACACGCCGTCGATGACCTTGGTGGAGGGCCCGTCGGTGCAGACACTGCGCGTGCGATGGCACTGTTGCTGCCCGTGCCGACCCACCACGGGCATCACCGGGTCCTGGGTGTTGATCCCATCTTTCGGGAGCAGGGGCGTGCGCGCTTCCTGCGATGAGCACGAGTTGCTCCAGCGGTCCCCGCCGGCGGGGATGAAGCGCGGCTCCGGGAATCTCAGCGTCGACTGGTGGCGAAGGCCGCCGCCCCACTGCCAGCCCGACTGCTGCGCCGGCGCCATCTCGCCCCAAAAGGCAGAGCCATCCTCAAAGGCGCCGCGAGCGCCTGGCCTGCCGCCTGCAGACTCCTCGTCCGGGAACGGTGCATAGCAGGCACTGGCAGCGTTGGTCGGGGGGTACTCGGAGTACCAGGTGACGGCCGAACCGAGCTGGGTGCCTACCGGACAGGTCAGGCTCGGCACAATGCTGGGCTCTTCCACGATGTCGATGGACACTTGGCAGGCGCCGTTGGTGCATCCAGGCGTCGACCAATGCACGCGCATCGGGAAGCAGCCACCGAACCAGTGCGGCTGGATGACGCCCACAGAGGCCGGCGCGGCGCCGCCTGTCGGCTGCGGCGCCCCAAGGTCGATGGAGACCTCCAGCGGGCCGCTGCAAGAGCCGCGGATGCCCCGCGCGTCGAAGCGGAAGGGGATGCGTGTGCCGCCGCCGCTGGCTGGGCAGTAAGCGGTGACGGTGGACACCTCGCCACTGCCCATGGTGGCGGTGGCCAGTACAGCACCCGGCCTGCAGGTGTACTTGTCCACCGGGCTGACCGTGAGCGTCTTCGTGCAAGGCTCGTTCTGCCAGGTGGTGGTGTCGATGCTGCAACTGCGGCGCTCGAACTGCGCGGGCGTCACCAGGGTCCCGCCAGCTGAGCAGGCGTTGTAGGTGTTGGCGATGTCGCCCAGCACCGACGTCGGGTTGCGGGCCGCCTCCTGCCCAGCGAACACAGGGCTGGCAGGCGTGAGGTTGTGCGCTGGCCGGCGCTCGGTGGCAATACGGGTACTGGTGCACACCGTGTCGGTCGGGTTCGAGGCGCAGCGCGCCTGCATGTCCGCGGTGGCCGTCGCGGTACTCTGGCTGCCGTAGATCTGCCGCTCAGGCGGTGCTGCGGTGTAGCCCGTGATGGTGGAGGCGATCACAGCCTCGGACTCGCCGTTGCGCACCTTGGCGCCGCTGCTTTGAGCGTGTGAGGTGCCGAGGGCCTTGGCGGCGTCGAAGGCCTGCTGCGACTTGGTCTGCGGGGCGTCTTGACGGGCCTGTGCGGGTTGGCGTGCAGCCGGCGACGAGCTCGCCTGCGCGGGCGATCGCAGCGACTGTTGAGCCTCTGCCAGGCCGGTCACCAGCAGCGCTGCGACGGCGCTCACCAGAGCCAGCCAGCCCGGCACGGCGCCCATGTGCTGGTTCATGGCTTAACTCCGCGGCCATCGAGCACCGCCCCGAGCTGGCGCGCGAGAGCTGCCAGCGCCGGGTCCTGCTTCTCGATGACCTGCAGCGCATAGCTCAGGGTAACGTCACCGTTGACCTTCGCGTAGGCGGCCTCCTGGCATCGGTTGGCGCCGCAGTCCACCAGCACGGGCCTGTTCGGGTCGACCAGAACCACAGCCGGCACGGCCTTGACATCGAAGCGCTTGAACAGCACCGGGTCGATCTGCCACGGCACCTGACGCTCGCGCATCAGGTCGGCCAGCAGACTGGTCGTTGCCTTCATGGAGCGGTCGCGCACACCGCGCAGCACCAGCGTGCCCTTCACACGGCTGGCATCGGCGATCAGGCGCTTGAGGCTGGCCTCGGGCATGCCCAGGCTGACGAAGACAATTAGGCCGGCTGCCTCCCGGTCGTTGCCCTGCACGGAACCTGGGCCGCTGGGCCCCCGGCGGATCTGCTCGTACTGCTCAGCCAGGCGCGACAGGTCGGGCAAGGCCTGCTGTGCGGCGTTGGAGGGCTGCTCGGGCAGCCGCACGCCTGACGCGCGCTGCTGCGCCTGCATCGCACTATCCAGCGCCTCCCGCGATGGCAGCGTCCGGCCGGCGGCTTCGAGCTCGGCCGCGGTGGGCATACGGGGTGGGGCGGGTTGCGTCGCAGGCTGACCTGATGGAGCCTGTGCCTGTGCCTGCGCCTGCCCCAGGCCGGCTGTGTACAGGCACGCCAGCAGCGCTGCCCTGGTGATGAGTTGGCACCGCACGGTCACGAGATGCAGCAGTTGCGTTTGCGGAAGACCTGGTACGTGAAGTCCTCGCCCTTGATGGGGTACTCACGTCCGATGCCCCAGATCTGCGTGGTCCGGCCCAGGGGCTGGCAGCAGCGGTTGACACCCGACCCGTCCGTGCCCGAGGTCATCGGGATCGGGTAAAGCATCTGGGTCTTGTAGCCCCGCTTGTCCATCAGCGGCGCGGGG
>JBILSW010000071.1:0-9437 GCA_044371895.1 Rubrivivax sp. | reverse complement strand
AGGTCGAGCCGCTTGCGCGCGAAGGCCATGATCAGCGCGCCCACCGCGCCCATCGCGCCGCCCTCGGTGGGCGTGGCCACGCCCAGGAAGATGGTGCCCAGCACCAGGAAGATCAGCACCAGCGGCGGGATCAGCACGAACGTGACCTGCTCCGCAAGGCGCGACAGCAGCCCCATTCTGGCGACGCGGTTGACGATGGCCAGGAACAGCGCCAGGAAAGAGGCGACCGTCATCGACATGATGAAGACCTCGTCGCCCGGGGCCGGGCGGTCGCGGCCGATCAGGGGGTTGATGATCTGGCCGTGCACGAGGCTCCACGCGTAGCCGGCGGCGCCGCAGATCGCGAACAGCACCAGCAGCGACTTGTGGCCGCTGGCGCCGCTGGGCTCGCGGTAGACGCGGGCCTCCAGCGGCAGCGCCGGCACCCACGACGGCCGCACGATGGACACCGCGACGACGAACAGCAGGTACAGGCCCACCAGGAGCAGGCCCGGCACGAGGGCGCCGGCGTACATGTCGCCGACCGAGCGGCCGAGCTGGTCGGCCAGCACGATCAGCACGAGGGACGGCGGGATCGCCTGCGCCAGCGTGCCGCTGGCGGTGATGGTGCCGGTGGCGATGGTGCGGTTGTAGCCGTAGCGCAGCATGATCGGCAGCGAGATCAGGCCCATGCTGATCACGGCCGCCGCGACCACGCCGGTGGTCGCCGCCAGCAGCGCGCCGACCAGGATCACCGCGATCGCGAGGCCGCCGCGCACCGGGCCGAACACCTGGCCCACGGTCTCGAGCAGGTCCTCGGCCATGCCCGAGCGCTCAAGGATGATCCCCATGAAGGTGAAGAAAGGGATCGCCAGCAGCGTGTCGTTCTGCATGATCCCGAACACCCGCAGCGGCAGGGCCTGGAACATGTTCGCGCCGAACAGGCCGACCTCGATGCCGATGTAGCCGAACATCAGGCCCGTGGCCGCCAAGCCGAACGCGACCGGGATGCCGGTGAGCAGGAAGAACAGCAGGCCGCAGAACATCAGCGGCACGAAATTCTGGGCAATGAACTGGGTCATCTCAGCGCGCTCCCTGCAGCTTGGCCTCGGCCTCGGCGGCCAGCTCGGCGGCCAGCTTCTCCTCGTCGGACTGGCCTTCCTCCACGCTGAAGGGCTCATTGCGGTGGCCGGTTAGGAACGCGAGGCGCTTGATCAGCTCCGACAGCGCCTGCAGCGCCAGGATCGAGAAGCCCACGGGAATCAGCAGCAGCACCGGCCAGCGGATCAGGCCGCCGGCGTTGGCGCTCATCTCGCCGGACTCGAACGCACGCTGGAACAGCGGCCACGACAGGTCGACCAGGATCACCGCCAGCGGGATCGTGAACACGACTAGGCCGAGCAGGTCGATGATGGCGTTGGTGCGCTTGGACAGCCGTGACGAGATGAAGTCGATGCGGACGTGCGCGTTCTTCAGCAGCACGTATCCGACGCCGAGCATGAACACGCCGGCGAACAGGTACCACTGAATCTCGAGCCAGGCGTTCGAACTGATGTCGAAGGCCTTTCGGATGATGGCGTTGACGGTGCTGATCACCACCGCGGCCAGCACCAGCCACAGGATGATCTTGCCCAGCCACTCGTTGAGGGCGTCGATCAGCCCCGAAATCTTCAGCAATCCGCCCACGCGTGTGTCTCCGGTTCGTCGAATGCCAGCCTGTCCCGCGCACGAACTGGCGAGGGAGTGATCGATTCTAGAAACCCGCATGATGCGGGCGAGCCCTGAAAACCCGCTGAACGGGTCAGCCCTGGCGGGCGGCCGCATACAGGCGCGTCGAGCGCGCGCCAGAGCGGCAGAAGGCCAGCAGCGGCCGCGGCAGTTCGGCCAGCAGTTGCGTGAACGCCGCGATCTGCTCGGGCGATTGCCAGCCGCTGTCCACCGGGAGGTGGCGGTACGCCAGCCCGGCTGACAGCGCGGCGGCCTCAATCTCGGCGCTGGTGGGCTGGCCGGGGCCGTGCTCGTGGTCCGGGCGGTTGTTGACGATGCTGCGGAAGCCCGCCGCGGCGGCCTGGGCCATGGCGGCGGCGTCGAGCTGCCCCGCGACGCACACGTCGGGTGCGATCGCCCGCAGGTTGGCGGCGTGAAGCAGGCTCGTCATGGCGGCGAGCAGGGCGTCAGCGGCTGAGCGCGGCCTTGACGGCGGCTGAGACCTGGGCCATCTCGGCGCTGGCGCCCAGTCGCGACTTGGCCACGGCCATGACGCGGCCCATGTCGCCCGGGCCCTTGGCCCCGAGCTCGGCCACCAGCTCCGCCACGGCGGACTGCACCTCGTCGGCCGAGAGCCGCGACGGCAGGTAGGACTGCAGCACCGCCACCTCGGCCGATTCCTTGGCGACGAGGTCGTCGCGCGCGGCCTGCTGGAAGGCGGCGATGCTGTCGCGACGCTGCTTGATCAGCTTGTCGACGATGGCCACCACGGCGGCATCGTCGAGCACGATGCGCTCGTCGACCTCGCGCTGCTTCATCGCGGCCAGCAGCATGCGGATGGTGGACAGGCGTTCGCCCTCCTTGGCCCGCATGGCGGCCTTCATGTCGTCCTGGATGCGGTCCTTCAGGGTGCTCATGTCGGTGGTGTGCCCGGGTTGTGGTCCAACAAGAAAAGCCCGCCACGGGGGCTCCGCGCGGGCTTGCTTTGGCGTCACGGCCGGCTTCCGCTCGGGGGCGGCGCCGCTGCCGGCGGACGATCAGTAAAGCTTCTTGGGCAACTGCATGCTGCGCACGCGCTTGAAGTGTCGCTTCACGGCGGCAGCCTTCTTGCGCTTGCGCTCGGCGGTGGGCTTTTCGTAGAACTCGCGCGCGCGAAGCTCGGTCAGCAGGCCGATCTTCTCGATGGTGCGCTTGAAACGGCGCAGGGCGACATCGAAAGGCTCGTTCTCTTTGACGCGGATCGTGGTCATTGCGGGATGGGGCTGTTCTCGCGAAGGCCCGGGGTTTGCGGGTGGGGATCAGACGCCTGCACGCCTGGACGCAGCGAGGCAAAGCCTGCCATTATAGGCAGAATGCAGCGAACGACCCAGCTGATGACTGCGGTCGATTTGGGTCGGCGTTTGCCCTCAGTTTCCCCATCCGCGTGCCCGCGCCGCAGGACAGAATCCCCGAAAGCCTTGCCGGGCCGGTGGCGCACCCGCATGATGGAAGATGCGGAGCGGCCGGCCGGCGGGTGCGGTTGCATGGATTCCGTCGCCCTTTGCCCTTCTCCCGGACACCGCATGTCGATCCGCCCGCACGAGCCGACCCCCTGGACCGCCGCCGACGCCGACGAGGCCGCAGCGCGGCTGCTGCCGGCGTGGCTGTCGGCACAGGGCGCCTGGGCGACCCTCAAGGACATCGAGACCGGCCGCTACCTCTCGGCAGACGTCGGCCTGGCCGAGCGGCTGGGGCTGGACGGCGGCATGCTGGGCCGCAGCGATGTCGAGCTGTTCGACGCACCGTTGGCTGCCGTGCTGCGCGCGGCCGACCAAGCGGCTGTCGCCCAGGCTGCTGCCATGGCGGGCGAGCATCAGTTCGAGTTGGGCGGCCGCCGACACGACCTGCAGGTGCTCAGGCTGGTCTACGCCCCCGGGGGCAGGCTGCTGCTGGCCGCGATCTGGCGCGATGCCGCGCCCGATCGCGCACAGGCCCAACAGTTGCGCGCCGCGCTGGAGCAGATCGAGCAGTTGCAGCGCGACCATGACCGGCTGCGCCGCGAGATGGCCGACCAGGCCCTGCGCGACCCGGCCTCGGGCCTGCACCGCAGGCCGCACTTCGAGGAACAGCTGCGGCGCGAGGTCGATCTCTCGCAGCGCGAGCAGCGTGAGTTCTCGCTCGTGTTCCTGGAGATGGACCCGCCCAGCACAAAGGTGGCTGCACTGGGCGACGCTGGCGAGCGCGCCCTGCTTGAGGCCATGGGCCGGCTGCTGCGCGGCGGTACCCGGGCGATGGATGCGTCTGGCCACTGGGGCGAGCGCCGCTTTGCCGTGTTGCTGTCGGGCGTGGGCCTGGCCACGGCGCACAGCCGCATGGAAGGTCTGCGCCGCAAGTGCGCCGCGCAGCTGGTGGTGCACGGCGGCCAGGAGCTCGGCTTCACCGTCTCGGTCGGGGTGGCCAGCTTCCCGCACACGGCGCACGCTCAGGAGACGCTGCTCGAGGCCTGCGAGGGCGCGCTGACCGAGGCCCGGCGCCGCGGCGGCAACGCCGTCGCGCTGGCGGCGATCAGCTTCGACGCGGCCTGATCCGCCCCTCGGAGCTCAGGCGCCGAGCCGCCGCAGCACCGCCTGCCACTCGGCCGGCGTCACGGGGGCGATCGACAGGCGGTTGCCCCGCTGCAGCACGCGCATCGAGGCCAGTTCCGGCGCCTGCCGCAGCTCGGCCAGAGGCAGCAGCCGCGTCTTCCGCTCGAGCCGCACGTCCACCTTCAGCCAGCGCGGCACCTGGCGGGTGGACCGGGGGTCGAAGTACGGGCTGCCCGGGTCGAACTGCGTCTCGTCGGGGGCAAGCCCGCCGGCCACTCGGGCCAGGCCGGCTATGCCGGGCTCGGCGCACGACGAGTGGTAGAAGAGCACCCCGTCGCCCGCACACATGGCGTCGCGCATGAAGTTGCGGGCCTGGTAGTTGCGCACCCCCGTCCAGGGCAGCGTCTGACCCGGCGCTGCCGCGAGGTCGTCGATCGACGCCTCGTCGGGCTCGCTCTTCATCAGCCAGTGGGCTATGTGGGGTGAAGGGTGTCCGCCGTGAAGCGTGGGCCGCATTCCTGAACCCTCAGGGAAGTTCAGGTGGGCGAGGTCAGCCGGGCTTCGGGTTCATCTGACGCGAGACGATCACACCAGCCCGACAATGTTCCAAGCCCTGGCTCAATGAGCATCGGTCCAAGGAAATTGAAGACCCACGCCATCACGACGGACGGACCCATTCTAGGCAGCGGCGAAGGCCCCGTGCGGGCCCGGAATCACAACAACTGCCCGTCGGCGCCGAGCGCATGGTCCAGGCGCTGGACCAGCGCATCCACCAGCTGCTGAGGCAGGGGCGCATCGGCGCGCGGCGCCGCGGCGGTGTCTGCCTGGGGCGCCTGCTCGGCCAGCTGGTAGGCCAGGTTCAGGGCCGCCAGCACGGCGATGCGCTCCCGGGCGCGCACCTTGCCGGCGTCGCGGATGCCGGCCATCTCGCGGTCGACGGTGGCGACGGCCTTGGCCAGCAAGGACTCGCCGCCCTCCGGGTAGCCGAGCACATAGACCTGCCCGAGGATGGAGAACTCCATCTGCTTCATGCGGCGTTATCCCGGCCGGGCGTTGCGGGGGTCGGGTCGTCGACCGGCAGGCGTGCGAGCAGGCCGTCGATGCGACCGCGCGCGGCAGCCAGTCGCGACCGCAGGCTGTCGCGCTCGGCCGTGACCCCGGCCAGTTGCTGCGCCATCAGAGCGTGGGCACGCTGCAACTCCTGGTGGCGGAGCACGAGGCGGTCGATCCGTTCCGCGAGGTCATCGAACGTGTGGGCCATCGGGGTCTCCCTCGCCGTCATTGTAGGGATGGCGTTGCGGACCGATCGCGGGCGGCGTGCCCGTTCAGCCCGGCTTGTGGCGACGCACGGCCTTGCCGAGGCGGCCTTCGTCGCACCAGCCGCGCACAGCGCACGATTCGCAGCGCGGCGCACGCGCCGTGCAGACGTAGCGGCCGTGCAGGATGAGCCAGTGGTGCGCGTGTTCGCCCCAGCGCGCGGGCACGCGCTCAAGCAGCCGCTCCTCCACCTGCTGCACGGTGCGGCCGGGCGCCAGCCCGGTGCGGTTGCTGACGCGGTAGACGTGCGTGTCGACCGCCATGGTCGGCTCGCCGAAGGCCACGTTGAGCACCACGTTGGCCGTCTTGCGGCCGACGCCGGGCAGCGCCTCGAGCGCGGCGCGGTCGCGGGGCACCCGGCCGCCGTGCTGCTCCACCAGGATGCGGCAGGTGGCGAGCAGGTTACGGGCCTTGGTGCGGTACAGGCCGATGGTGCGCACGAGCTCGGTGACCCGCTCCTCGCCCAGCGCCAGCATGCGCACGGGGTTGGGGGCCAGTACGAAGAGGCGCCGCGTCGCCTTGTTCACGCCCACGTCGGTGGCCTGAGCCGACAGCAGCACGGCCGCCAGAAGCTCGAAGACGCTGGAGAACTCGAGCTCGGTCCGCGGCTCGGGGTTGGCCGCCGCCAGCGTGGCGAAGAAGGGTTCGATGTGTTCAGGCTTCATCGGCGCCGGGTGCGGGGATGGCAGGGGGTGCCGACAGGCGGCCACGCGCGCGCGCCAAAGCGGCCTCGACAATGGCGCGCTTGGCATCGAGCACGGCGGGCTCGGTGTGGCGGCTGGCCGCGGCGATGTCGGCCAGCTTGTGCGCGGCCTTGGCGGCCAGGCGCTCATCGTGGTCGCGGCGGTCGCGCTCGACGCGCCATCGGTGGACGCGGTAGCGCTCGCGGGCTTCCCCGGCCTGCTCGGCGCTCCAGGCAGCCCAGCCGCTGGCGCCGGGCGTGGCCGGCTCGAGCACGATGCAGTCCACGGGGCAGGCCGGCACGCACAGCTCGCAGCCCGTGCACAGCGGCTCGATCACGGTGTGCATGCGCCTGGGCGCGCCCACGATGCAGTCCACCGGGCAGGCCTTGATGCACAGCGTGCAGCCGATGCACCAGGCCTCGTCGACGAATGCCACCGTGCGCGGGCCCTCGGTGCCATGGCCCGGGTCCAGCGGCGACACGGCCTGGCCGGTGAGGGCGGCAAGGCGCACGATGCCCTCGGCGCCGCCAGGCGGGCAGCGGTTGATGGGCGCCCGCCCGTCGGCAATGGCCTCGGCATAGCGGCGGCAGTCGGGTTCGCCGCAGCGCGTGCACTGCGTCTGCGGCAACGCGGCGTCGATGCGGTCGGCCAGCGTGGGCGGCGGAGGGCAGGTCACTATGCAGGATTATCCCGGCGCCCCGCCACGCCCGGCGTCAGGCCGAGGCCCGGCGGGCGCGGCCCTTGGGCACGGGGGCGGCGGCTGCATCTGCCGCGGCGCGGCGCGGCGCCCGGCGCGCCGGCCCGGCGGGTTCGGCCCCGGCCCCTGCCTCTGCCTCCAGCGGCGTGTCGAAGCGCTGGATGAAGTCACGGACCTGCGGGTAGACCATCTCGCGCCAGCGCCGGCCCGAGAAGATGCCGTAGTGGCCCGCGCCCTCGGCCGTGTAGTGCAGCGAGCGTGCCTTGGGGATGCCGGTGCACAGCCCGTGCGCGGCCTGCGTCTGGCCGGCGCCGGAGATGTCGTCGAGCTCGCCCTCCACCGTGAGCAGCGCCGTGCGCGTGATGTCCTGCGGCCGCACGGGCTCGCCGGCCACCACCCAGGTGCCGTTGACGAGTGCGAAGTCCTGGAACACGGTCTTGATGGTGTCGAGGTAGTACTCGGCCGGCATGTCGAGCACGGCGTTGTACTCGTCGTAGAACTGGCGGTGGCTCTCGGCGCTGTCGTCGTCGCCGCGGATCAGGTCGAGGAAGTAGTCGTAGTGGCTGCTGAGGTGGCGGTCGGGGTTCATCGCCACGAAGCCGGTGTGCTGCAGGAAGCCCGGGTAAACGCGCCGGCCGGCTCCGGGGAAGTTTTGCGGCACGCGGAAGATGACGTTGTTGTCGAACCAGCTGTGGCTCTTGTTCATCGCAAGGTTGTTGACGGCGGTGGGGCTCTTGCGGGCGTCTATGGGGCCGCCCATCATCGTCATGGTGCGGGGCGTCTTCTCGCCGCGGCTGGCCATTAGCGAGACGGCGGCCAGCACCGGCACCGTGGGCTGGCAGACGCTGATCACGTGGGCTTCGCCGCCGCCGATGTGGCGGATGAACTCCTCGACGTAGGCCACGTAGTCGTCGAGGTGGAAGGCGCCGACCTCGGCCGGCACCATGCGCGCGTCAGTCCAGTCGGTGATGTAGACCTTGTGGTCCTGCAGCAGGCTCTTGATGGTGTCGCGCAGCAGCGTGCTGTGGTGGCCGGACAGCGGCGCCACCACCAGCACCGTCGGCTGGGCCTTCATCCGCGCCAGCGTGGCGGGGTCGTCGGAGAAGCGCTTGAAGCGCAGCAGCCGGCAGAAGGGCTTGGCCAGCGCCACCTGCTCCTGCACCGCGACGTTGGAGCCGCCCACCGTGGCGCTGGTGATGCCGAAGGCGGGCTTCTCGTACTCTTTGGCCAGCCGGTGCAGCAGGTCGAAACCGGCCGAGATGCGTTGTGCCCAGGGCGTGTGGGCGAAAGGCGACAGCGGGTGGTCGTACAGCTTGGCCGTGGCGCTGGCGAACTCCGAGAACGGCGCCATCAGCGCACGCTGGGTTTCGTACAGGTGGTAGAGCATGGGATCGTCCTCGCTGTCGCCGGTGGCGACACTGGCCGCGTGCCCGAGATGGGACCGCGCCGCCGACTGTAACCTTTTGGATGCTGCACTGCAGCAATTTCGTCAGGCTGACGCTGGCACGTCACCATCGTGGCGCGCCGGCCTGCCGCCAGTGGCCCGATGAAGGGCTGGCTTCAGCCCTTCATCACCGCCGCCAGAGCGGCTACCACGGCGTCGATGTTGCGGCCGTTGATCGCGGCCACGCAAATGCGGCCGGAGTCGACGCCGTAGACGCCGAACTCGTCGCGCAGGCGCTGCATCTGCGTCCTGGACAGGCCCGAGTAGCTGAACATGCCCATCTGGCGCGTGATGTAGGCCAGATCGCCCCCGACGCCGGCCGCCGCCAGCCGCTCCACGAGCTGGCGGCGGGTGGCGGCGATGCGCAGGCGCATGGCGGAGAGTTCGTCTTCCCACATCCGGCGCAACTCAGGCGTGTTCAGCACCGCGGCCACCACCGTGGCGCCGAAGGTGGGCGGGTTGCTGTAATTGGTTCGGATGACGATCTTCAGCTGGCTCAGCACGCGCGCCGCCTCGTCGGCGCCGGCGCAGACGACGCTGAGAGCGCCCACGCGTTCGCCGTACAGCGAGAAGCTCTTGCTGAACGAGGTGCTCACGAAGAACGGCAGGCCGGTGGCGAGGAACACCTGCACGGCCGCGCCGTCCTCGGCGATGCCGTGGCCGAAGCCCTGGTAGGCCATGTCGAGGAAGGGCACGAGCCCGCGCGCGCGGCAGGCCTCGGCAACGCGCTGCCATTGCTCGGGCGTGAGGTCGCAGCCTGTCGGGTTATGGCAGCAGGCATGCAGCACGACGATGGTGCCGGGCGCGGCGGCCGACAGCGTGGCCAGCAGGTCGTCGATCCGCACGCCGCGCGTGGCCGCGTCGTAGTACGGGTAAGCCTCGACCCGGAAGCCCGCCTGGGAGAACAGGGCGCGGTGGTTCTCCCAGCTGGGGTCCGAGATCAGCACGGTGGCGCCGGGGTCCACCTTGTGCAGCAGGTCGGCGCCGACCCGCAGCCCGCCGGTGCCGCCCAGGGCCTGCACGGTGGCCACGCGGCCCTCGCGCAG
>JBILSW010000070.1:0-9452 GCA_044371895.1 Rubrivivax sp. | reverse complement strand
GCGGCAGCCGCCGGCCCGACCTCGCGGTCACTGGTTGCGCACGGTGATGTCGCCGCGCGTCGTGCGCCGCTCGGACTTGACGCAGCGGTCGGCCCCGTTGCGCACGATGCGGTTTCGGGCCTCGGGGCCGTAGCTGAGCTTGCAGTCGAGGGCAGGGCCCACGAGCAGCGAGTTCAGCGGCGTGGCCGTGCCCTGGCACATGTCGCCGCCGTCGGAGGCCTCGGTGCCGGTGCGGCGGCCATCCAGTGCGCACTTGCGCGGACCCAGGTCGTCTTCGACGTTCTCGGTCCTGACGCAGATTGCGCGGTCGTTGCCCTGCACCTGGATGGCGAAGCCGCTTTCGCAGACGGCCACGTCGGCGGCCTGCGCGGCACCGGCGCTAAGGACGAGCAGGGTGGCGGCGAGGATGCGGATGAGCATGTTGATCTCCAAAGGAAGTGAGGTGATGTCGTTCAATGGAAGAGAAAAAGCGTGAACCCGGGGCCGTGGCTGGCGTGCGCCGCCCGCGGCGTGGCCCGGGCTCAAGGGGGGTGGCGTGCGGGCATCATGGGAACCTTCTTGTGCGTTGCTGGCGGCAGCCACGCGTTTCGTGGCGCCTGCTTCAGGAACGCGGGCTCGATCGCCTTGGATGCGCGCCGCGGTGCGGCGGGCTGGTGATGGCCTCCCCTGGGCAGTGGAGGCGGCCTGTGTGGCGCGCGGCGTTGACGGTCAGCGCTGCGGTGGCCGCAGCAGCAGCAGCACGCCGGCGCACACCACCGCGGCGGCGAGCCACTCGCCGGTCGTCACCACCTCGCCGCCCAGCGTGACGCCCAGCACGAGGCCGATCACCGGGTTGACGAAGGTGTAGCTCGACGCCAGCGCGGTGCTGGTCCGCTGCAGCAGCACCATGTAGGCCGAGAAGGCGACGAGGCTGCCGGCCACAACGAGGTAGGCCCACGACAACAGGGCGCGGCCCTCGGGCGGCCAGGCCGGGCGCTCGCCAGCGGCCAGTGCGGCCAGCGCGAGCAGCGCGCCGCCGGCCAGCATCTGGCTGGCATAGCCGGCCGCGCCCGGCGCCATTGCCAGCGGACCGCCGCCCAGCGCGCGGGGCAGGCCGTGGCGTGCCCAGACGCTGCCCACGCTCCAGGTGACGCAGGCCAGAGTCAGCCAGAGCAGACCAGGCAGCGACGCGGCGAAGCCCGCTCCCCGCGACAGCATCACCACGCCCACTAGGCCCAGCGAGATGCCGGCGGCCTCGCGCCGGCTCGGGCGCACGCCATAGGGCCACTCGGCCAGCGCCACCAGTGCCGGCACCACGGCGATGAAGGCCACCACGAGGCCGGAGCTCACCGTGGTCTGCGCCACCGCGGTTGCGCCGAAGCCGCCGCCCAGCATCAGGGCGCCCAGCACCACGGCGCTGACCCACTCGGCCCGCGTCGGCAGCCGCGCGCCGCGCAGCAGCACCCAGGCCATCAGCAGGCCCCCCGCCGCCAGAAAGCGCGTGCCCATCTGGAAGAAAGGCGGGAAGCTCGGCAGCGCCCACTTGATGGCGAGGTAGGTCGAGCCCCAGATCAGCCAGGTGGCCGCCAGGCAGGCGGCGATCAGCGGCGCGCCAGGCGCGGACGATGGCAGAGGAGACGGCGGGGCGGCGTTCGGCATTAGGGCGCGATGCTAGGCTCGCCGCGACGCCCCGCCGGGGCACGGAGGCGACACGCCATGATCGACTTCGCCACCTGCGACCTCTGCGACCCCTTCCGCGACGACCTCACCGCGCTGCGCGTGCTGCCGCCCGCGTGGCTCGACTACGGCGGCCTGCCGCGCTTTGCCGGCCCCGTGGCCACCGTGCAGTGCTTGGAGGACAACGTGCTCGTGAAGGCCCTGCTCGACAGCCCCGGCCAGGGCCGTGTGCTGGCGGTGGACGGCGGCGGCAGCCTGCGCACGGCGCTGGTGGGCGGCAACCTGGCGGCGGCGGCGTCCCGCAACGGGTGGGCGGGTATCGTGGTCGATGGCGCGGTGCGCGACGTGGCCGAGCTTCGCGCCACCGCGGTGGAGGTTCGCGCGCTGGCGCTGTGCCCGATGCCGCCGGCCAAGCGCGGCAGCGGACCGCAGGGCGTGCCCGTGCGACTGCGCGGCGTGGTGGTGCGGCCGGGCGACTGGTTGTACGCCGATGCGGACGGCATCGTCGTCAGCGAGCGACCGCTGCACGCCAGCTGACTAGAATCGGCTCCACGTCGGGGTGTAGCGCAGCCTGGTAGCGCAATTGCTTTGGGAGCAATGGGTCGAAGGTTCGAATCCTTTCACCCCGACCACCGGCTAGCGGCCCCGTCCGGCCCGGCGAGCCCGTCCTGGCGATCAGGCGGCGCCGCGCAAGGGTGCCGTTGCTGCGTTGATGCGCCGCGCCAGCGCGGGGTCGTGCGGCTCCACAGGTGCGGGTTTGTCCGCCGCGGCGGGGCGGCGCATCGCGGCCAGGGTGTCGTCCAGCTCGCTGGCCAGCCTGCTGGCCAGCTGCTGCGCCATCGGCACCAGCCAGCCGCCGACATCGCGGTCCTCGCGGGAGTCCTGCTCCAGGAAACGGTCGGCCGCCTTGGCCGCTGCGTGCAGCTGGTGGGCACGGGCGCGCAACGGCACCAGCTTGTGCTGCAGGCCCGCGTCGGCGCTGCGCTCCTTCAGCGTGCGCGCCAGCCCGTCCAGGTCTGCGGCCAGATCCTCGGCCAGCGCGACGGCGCTGCTCAGAAGCCAGGCGCCGGTATCGTGCTCGGCACGGGCCTCCTGGGCGAGGTAGTGGTCGGCCGCTCGCATGGCGGCGCGCAACTGGTGGGCACGCGCGCCGATCGATCGCATAAGGCCCGGCAGCGTGTCGGCAGGGCGGGTTTCGGCGCTGGTGCTCATGGGCGTCTTCCGGGGCGACATCGGGGTCGGGCTCATTGTGCCCAGCCGGCGCGGCGCTGGCGGGCCAGTTCGGCCAGCAGGCCCCCCGGTTCGGATGGTTCGGTCGCGGCCGCGGACGCGGCTGGAGCCGGCGCTGCGCCGGGCACTGTGGCCGCGGCGTCTTCGGCGTCGAGCAATGGCACGACGGCCTCGAGCGTGGCCATCACCACGTCGTCGATGAAGCGCGAGCGCAGGGCCGTGACGTGGCTCCCGCCCCAGGCGCGCTGCTGCGTGACGTGGAAGTTCTGCGGCGCCCACAGGGCCAGCGTGTCGCGGGCGCGGGTCATGCCCACGTAGAGCAGGCGCCGCTCCTCGTCGATTTCGTCGGGGTGGCCGGTGGCCAGGTCGGACGGGATGGCGCCGTCGACGACGCGCAGCACGTGCACCGCGCTCCACTCCTGGCCCTTGGCCGAGTGTAGCGTCGACAGCGTGAGCCAGTCGTCGTCGAGCAGCGGCCGGCCGGCCTCGGCGCCATGGGCCGCGGGCGGCTCGAGCAACAGCTCGGTCACGAAGGTCAGGCGGTCGCGCTGTCGCGCGGCGCTGGCGGCCATCTGCTGCAGCTCGGTGGCGCGCTGCGCGGCGTCGGCGTGCAGCCGCTGCAGGTGCGGCTCGTACCACGCCAGTACGCGAGCCAGGTCGTCGGGCCAGCGCGCCTGCGGGCCGCGCAGCGCCGCCATCAGCTCGCGCAGCGCCTGCCAGGGCGCGGCGGCCGTGCGCGGGGGCTCGAAGACGGCGAGGTCGTTGCCAACGGCCGCGAAGCGCTGCAGGGCCGCCGGCCCGATACCGGGCACCAGCCGTGCCACGCGCTGCGCGGCCAGCGCGGCCGCCGGGTTGTCTGCCCAGCGCAGCACCGCCAGCACGTCCTTCACGTGGGCGGCTTCCAGGAAGCGCAGGCCACCGAACTTGACGTAGGGCACGCCCCGGCGCAACAGCTCGAGCTCCAGGGCCTGGCTGTGCGTGGCGGTGCGGAACAGCACGGCCTGGCGGCGCAGCGACAGGCCGCCTTCGCGCGCCTCAAGCACGGCGCGGGCCACGCCGCGGGCCTCGGCCGCCTCGTCAGGCACAAGGTGCAGCGTGGGGCGCGCGCCGGCCGGCCGAGGGCTGGTCAGCGTCTTGGCGAAGCGCTCGCGCGCCTGGGCGATGACGGCATTGCCCGCGGCCACGATCTCGGGCGTGCTGCGGTGGTTGCGCGTGAGCGTGAGCACGCTCGCCGCGGGCGTGCAGCGCGCCGGGAAGCCCAGCATGCCGGCCACCGCGGCACCGCGGAAGCCGTAGATGGCCTGCGCGTCGTCGCCCACCGCCGTGAGGCCCGTGCCTGCGGGGCGCAGGCTCTCGATGATGCGCCACTGCAGCGGATTGAGGTCCTGCACCTCGTCGACGAGTACGTGGTCGAAGCGCGCGCGCAGCCGGCTGGCCACGGGCTCGTGGTGCAGGGCCAGGCGCCAGGCGTCGAGCAGGTCGTCGTAGTCGAGCAGGCGCTGCCGCAGCTTGGCGGCGCTGTAGGCCTGGAACAAGCCGGCCAGCGCGCTGCCGGTTTCGTCGCCGGGCGCCCGGCACCACGGAAAGTGACGGCGCAGCACCTCGGCCAGCGGCTGACCCGTGCCGACGCAGCGCGAGTGGATGGCCATGCAGGTCGCCGGCGTGGGCACGCGGTGCTCGGCCACCGAGCGCGCCGCAAGCCCGAGCGCCAGACGCTGCTGCGCCATCAGTTCCTCGGCGTCGGCGGCGTCGAGCACCGAGAAGCCGAGGTCCAGCCCCAGCGCCGCGGCCTCGTCGCGAAGCAGCCGCGCCGCGACGCCGTGGAAGGTGCCGCACCAGGGCAGCCTTGGCGCGGCCGTGGTGGCAGGCAGGCCGAGCGCGGCGTGCAGCCGGGCAGAGGCGCGCTCGGCCAGTTCCTGGGCCGAGCGGCGGGAGAAGCTCAGCAGCAGGATGCGCTGCGGATCGGCCCCGCTGCGACAGACCAGTTCGGCCAGCCGGGCCGAGAGCATGGTCGTCTTGCCGCTGCCGGCGCCGGCTACCACGAGCAGCGGCAAGTCGCCGTGGGCCACGGCGGCCTGCTGCTCGGCGGTGAGGGTGGGTGCCATCGTCACGATGGCACTGACTGTATAGGCATCCAGCCCTCTGGTGCGGCCGGCTGGCCTGCCCGGAGGGACTCGAACCCCCGACCTGCGGCTTAGAAGGCCGCTGCTCTATCCAGTTGAGCTACGGGCAGACGACGAAGATTGTCCTCCAGCGGTAACGCGGGCCGCCTCAGCGCTTACGGTACTGGCCCTGGCCGAACAGCAGGTCGCGGGCCTTGTCGTCGGTCAGCGGCTTGCGCGCCGTTGCCAGCACCTCGCAGCCGCGCTGCACCGCGGGCCGCGCGCCAATCTCGTCGAACCAGGCGCGAAGGTGCGGAAAGTCGTTCCAGTCGATGCCCTGGTTTTTCCAGCTGCGCAGCCAGGGATACACGGCGATGTCGGCAATGGAGTACTCGGGGCCGCCCAGGTAGGGACTCTTCGCGAGCCGCTTGTCCATCACGCCGTACAGGCGCTTCGCCTCGTTGGTGTAGCGGTCCACCGCGTACGGGATCTTCTCGGGCGCGTAGATGCGGAAGTGGTGCGCCTGGCCCAACATGGGACCGACGCCCCCCATCTGGAACATCAGCCACTGCAGCACGTCGTACCGGGCGGCGGTGCCCGCGGGCAGGAAGCGACCGGTCTTGCCCGCCAGATACAGCAGGATGGCGCCGCTCTCGAACAGCGACATCGGCGCGCCCTCGGGCCCGTCGGGCCCGTCGGGGTCGGTGATGGCGGGGATCTTGTTGTTGGGGCTGATCGCAAGGAAGCCAGGCTCGAACTGGGCGCCCGCGCCGATGTCCACTGGGTGCACCCGGTAGGGCAGCCCGCACTCCTCGAGCATGATGTGGACCTTGTGGCCGTTGGGCGTGGGCCACGAATACACTTCGATCATCTTCCTGTCTCCTGGCCGCCCTCTGGATTCTGAACCATGCTGAAAGGACTGAAGCGGCTGTTCTCTGGCTCCTCCGGCCAGCCCGACGCCAGCCACGACTGGGAGGGCGTGGCGCCGTGGGCGCAGCAGCGGCAGTACGGCTTCCGCGTCGTGCACAACGAGGGCTTCGTCGTCGACGGCCGCCTCGGGGCCACGCCGTGGCGGCTCGAGTGGGGGCCTTCCCAGCGCCCGTACATTGCCGGCCACGAGTTGCGCATCCGCGCCGAGATGGGCCTGAACCCCGACCTGCAGATCGTGGTGATGAACGTTTCGCTGCAGGAGCAGATGGAGCGCGACGTCTTCGACCAGTACGTCGAGGGCGTGCAGACCCGCATCGACAACCAGACGCCGCCCGAGATGCGCTGGCTGGTGATGTTTCCCAAGCTGGCCGAAAAGGATCTGGGCGAGCTCGCAGGTCGCTTCGCGGCGCTTTCCAGCATCAGGCCCTGGCTGCTGCAGTGGCTGGCCGGTCCGCTGTCGCAGTCGCTGGCGGCGCTGCGCACCGAGCCTGCAGTGCCCGTGGTGCTGATGATCGGTCGCGGCCGGCTGATGCTGCGCACCGCGCTCGCCGACCCCGCCCTGCCGGCGCTGCAGTCCTGGCTGCGGCTGTTCGAGTGCGCGATGCGCGAGGCCAGCCGCGTGTCCAGCGAGAGCGGCGACGCCAGCGCGCCGAGCACGCAGGCAGGCCCGTGGAGTTCCAGCGCCTTGCCAGGCGACGAGCGCGAGAAGTAGCCAGCCGCCGGGCCGAAGGTCACGCCTTGGGCATGACCTTGCCCAGTTCGAGCTTGGCGATGGCGTTGCGGTGCACCTCGTCGGGCCCGTCGGCAAAGCGCAGCGTGCGCGACAAGGTGTAGAAGTAGGCCAGCGGCGTGTCCTGGCTCATGCCGGCGCCGCCGAAGACCTGCATCGCCCAGTCGATGATCTGGCAGGCCATCTGCGGTGCCACGACCTTGATCATCGCGATCTCGGCCTTGGCGCTCTTGTTGCCCGCACGGTCCATCATCCAGGCGGCCTTCAGCGTGAGCAGCCGGGCCTGGTCGATCATGCAGCGCGCCTCGGCGATGCGCTCCTGCGTCACCGTCTGCTGCGCGATGGTCTTGCCGAAGGCGGTGCGCGAGACGGCGCGCTCGCACATCAGACTGAGCGCGCGCTCGGCGATGCCGATCAGCCGCATGCAGTGGTGGATACGGCCGGGCCCGAGGCGGCCCTGCGCGATCTCGAAGCCGCGACCTTCGCCAAGCAGAATGTGGTCGGCCGGCACGCGCACGTTCACGAAGTCGACCTCCATGTGGCCGTGGGGCGCGTCGTCGTAGCCGAACACGGTCAGCGGGCGCAGCACCGTGATGCCAGGGGTGCCGGCGGGCACGACGATCATCGACTGCTGTGAGTGCCGGGGGGCCTGCGGGTCGGTCTTTCCCATGAAGATGTAGACGGCGCACCGGGGATCGCCAGCGCCGCTGGTCCACCACTTGCGGCCGTTGATGACGTAATGGTCGCCGTCGCGGCGGATGTCGGCCTGGATGTTGGTGGCGTCGGAACTGGCCACAGCGGGCTCGGTCATCGCGAAGGCGCTGCGGATCTCGCCGGCCAACAGTGGCTCGAGCCAGCGTTTCTTCAGGTCGGGCGTCGCGTAGCGTGCGAACACCTCCATGTTGCCGGTGTCGGGCGCGCTGCAGTTGAAGACCTCGCTGCTCCAGGGCACGGCGCCCATGATCTCGGCCAGCGGTGCGTAGTCCTGGTTGGACAGGCCGAAGCCGTACTCGCTGTCGCCGCGCGCCAGGGCCGCCTGCCCGTCGGCCGTGGGCGGCAGGAACAGGTTCCAGAGCCCGGCCTCGCGCGCCTTGGGCTTGAGGCGCTCGATGGTCTCCAGCGGCGTCCAGCGCCGGCCGGCGCGCGTGTTGGCCTCGATCTCCGCGAAGTAGGCAGGCTCCGCCGGATAGACGTGCTGAGCCATGAAGGCGTTGAGCTTGTCGGCCAGCTGTCGGGTGCGGGGGGAGTACTCGAAGTCCATTGTGTCGTCTCCTTTGGGATCGGGTGCGTGGATGCTCAGCCGGCGCGCTGCGCGAAGGCCCAGGCCATCTGCGCCAGCGTGCGCGTGGCGTCGCCGGTGGCTCGGGCCTCGGCGCTCGAGGCGATGCCGTCGACCACACGCCGCGCGATGCCCTGCGTGATGCTGCCCAGCCTGAACAGGTTGTAGGCGAGGTAGAAATTCCAGTCGGCCATCAGCGCGGCAGGGTCGCCGCGGCCGGTGCGCTGCGCATAGCGGCGCACGTACTCGGCCTCGTCGGGGATGCCCAGCGCCGCGAGGTCGAGCCCTCCGATGCCACGGAACACGCCCGGCGGGATGTGCCAGGCCATGCCGTGGTAGCTGAAGTCGGCCAGCGGGTGGCCCAGCGTCGACAGTTCCCAGTCCAGGACGGCCAGCACGCGCGGCTCGGTCGGGTGGAACACGAGGTTGTCGAGTCGGAAGTCGCCGTGCACCACCGAGACCTGGGTCTCGTCGCGCGCGCTGACCGGCAACCGTGCGGGCAGCCACTCGATGAGGCGCTCCATCTCGGGGATATCCTCGGTGCTGGAGGCTAGGTACTGCTTGCTCCAGCGGCCGATCTGGCGCTCGAAGTAGCTGCCGGGCTTGCCGTAGTCCGCCAGGCCGGCGGCCGCAACGTCCACCTGGTGCAGCGCGGCGATGACGCGGTTCATCTCGTCGTAGATGGCCGCGCGCCCGGCCTGCGTCATGCCCGGCAGGGACTGCTCCCAGAGCACGCGGCCTTCGACGAACTCCATCACGTAGAAGGCGCGGCCGATGACGGACTCGTCCTCGCACAGCAACTCCATGCGCGGTACGGGAAAGCCGCAGCCGCCGAGCGCCCGCATGACGCGGAACTCGCGCTCGATGGCGTGCGCCGAGGGCAGCAGCTTGGCCACCGGCCCAGGCTTGCTGCGCAATGCCCAGTGGCGCGAAGGCGTAGCCAGCAGGTAGGTGGGGTTGCTCTGGCCCCCCTTGAACTGCGACACCTGCAGCGGGCCGGCGAAGCCCGGCAGGTGCTGCGACAGGTGGCGCTCGAGCGCGGCCACGTCGAAGGCGTGGCTCTCGGCCATGGGCCGGGTGCCGGTGAAGCGCTCCATGCTCGGGGTCTCCGTGTCGTGGTGGGTGGGCCGGCGCCGCGCCCTCAGCGGCTCAGCGTTCGGCGGCGGCCATCAGCTTGTCGCGCGAGACCACCACCAGGCGTGTCGGCTCGACGCGCACCGCGCCGTCGCGCTCGAAGCCCTTGAGCTCCTGATTGACGCGCTGGCGCGAGGCGCCGAGCAGCTGTGCCAGGTCTTCCTGGGCGAGCGCCAGCCCGATGCGGATCTCGCTGCCCTCGGGCCCGTGCGCGACGCCGTAGCTGCGCGCCAGCCACAGCAACTGCTTGGCCAGGCGCGCCTGCAGCGGGCGGGTGTTGAGGTCTTCGAAGCTGTCGAACATGAGCCGCAGGCGGCGGCAGTTCAGGCGCAGCAACGCGTCGTACAGCTCCACGTGGCGTTGCAGCAGGGCACGGAAGTCGGCCTTGCGC
>JBILSW010000069.1:0-9454 GCA_044371895.1 Rubrivivax sp. | reverse complement strand
CAGCTGCGGCACGCCGCAGGCGAACTCGATGATGTCGATGCCGCGCATGACCTCGCCCTGCGCGTCGGAGAACACCTTGCCGTGCTCGGCGGTGATCATGGCGGCCAGCGTGTCCTTGTGCTCGTTCATGAGCGCGAGGAAGCGGTTGAGCACGCGCGCACGGCGGATGGGCGGCATCTCGCCCCAGGCCGGCTGCGCGGCCACGGCGGCGGCCACGGCGGCGTCGACGTCGGCAGCCTCGGCCAGCAGCACGCGGCGCGCCGCGGCGCCCGTGGCGGGGTTCCAGACCGTCTGCGAGCGGCTGCCGCTGCCGCGGTGGGGCGCGCCGGCGATCCAGTGGCCGACGTCGAGGTTCTGCGTGAAGGCTTCGGGGGCACCCATGGCGGTCTCCGCGTGGTCTTGTGTTGTGACGGCAATCGGGCAGTCTATGCCGTCGGCCGCGCCGCCGCTCGCGAAGGCCCGCCGCGCCCCGCGGGGCCGGCCAAGATTTTTCGGCGCGACGGTCGCTCGCGGGCGCCGGCTCTGCCACCATGCGGGATCTTCTCCGCCCCACCCGCCCATGGCCGCGCTCAGCGACGACGACATCACCCGCCTGCAGACCCTGCTCGACGAGCTGCCCGCGCCGCTGCAGCCGCTGGACGTGAGCGCGCTCGACGGCTTCCTGTGCGGGGTGCTGCTGCAGCCGCGGCCGCTGCCGCCGACGCGCTGGCTGCCGCACGTGTTCGACATCGACGGCCGCGCGCCGCCGGCAGGGGCGGCGGCCGACGAGATCCGCGCGCTGGCCACGCGCCGCCACGCCGAACTCGACGCCGCCATCGGCCGCCGCGACTGGTTCGACCCCTGGGTCTACCCGCTGGAGGGCGACGACGGCGAGCCCGCGCCGCCTTCGGACTGCCTGCTGCCCTGGGTGGCCGGCTTCGCCACCGCCACCGAGCTGTTCCCCGAGCTCACCGCCCTCGACCACCCGGACCTGGTCGAGCCGCTGGCGCTGCTGTTCATGCACGTGGACCCCGACGACCTCGAGGACGCCGACGCCCTGCTGGCCATGATCGAGACGCTGGAGCCGCCCGCCGACCTGGCCGAGGCCGTGCAGGACACCGTGCGCGCGCTGATGCTCATCGCCGACGTCACGCGCCCGCGCGCCACCCCAACCACCCGCCCGCGGCCGGGCGCGCGCCGGCCCGCCGCCGGCCGCGCCGCCGCATCCACCCGCCGCAACCCCCGGAGCCCCCGATGACCACCCCCCGTTCGCGCGCCACCCTGGGCGTGCTCGCCAGCCTCGCCCTGCTCGCCCCCGCTGCGCTGGGCGCCGACACCACGCCCGAACCGCCGCCCCCGCCGCGGTACAGCGCCCCGGCGCCGGCCCCGCTGGCCACGGCCCAGGGCCACATCCAGGCCACCCGCTGGCCCGAGGCCCTGGCCGAGCTGCGGCGGCTGAACCTGGAGCGCAACGCCGACTGGAACAACCTCATGGGCTACGTGCTGCGCAAGCAGGCCACGCCCGACCTCGACGGGGCGCAGCGCTTCTACGACGCCGCGCTGCGCATCGACCCCAACCACCTGGGCGCGCTGGAGTACGTGGGTGAGCTGGCGCTCACCCGCAAGGACATGGCCGCCGCCGAGGCCTACCTGGCGCGGCTGCAGCGCGCCTGCGGCATCGCCAACCCCTGCGCGCCGCTGGACACGCTCAAGAAGGCCGTGGCGGCCTACAAGGCGGGCGGCAAGTGACGGCGCTCATTGACAGCAAAGTGTTTGCTCACTGCGAGCCGAACACCGCGCGGGCGTGCAGGCCCAGGCCCTGGGCGACGCTGGCGAAGCGGTCGCCGCGAACGCGCGCGGCCACCGGGAACGCCGCCGCGATGCGCTCCACCAGCGGCGCCAGGCCCGTGGAGCCTCCGGTGAAGTAGAGGTCCTGCACGGCGCCGGGCGCCACGCCGGCCAGGCGCGCCGTCTCCACGGCCGCGGCCACGATGGCGGCGAGGTCGGCCTCCAGGGCCGCGGCGGCGTCGGCCTCGCGCAGCCGCGTCGCCAGGCCGGGCTCCACCAGGCCCAGGTCCACCGGCGCCAGCCCGCGCTGCGCGACCTCGATCTTCGCCGCCTCGGCCGCCGCGGCCAGCGCGTGGCCCAGCCGCTCCTCGAGCACCTTGAGCAGCCGCGCGTGGTGGCGTGGCTCGGCGTACCAGCCCTTCATGCTTCGCAGCTCGGCCACGCGCGCAGGCGCGTAGACGGTGTTGATGAGGTGCCAGGTGGCGAGGTCAAAGTAGATGCCGCTGGGCAGCTCGGCCGTGGGCGTGCCCGGGGGGTCGCCCCGGCGCGGCGCGCGCTGCGAGCGGTAGCCCATCAGCGGCAGGATGGCGGCCAGCTCGACGTGGCGGTCGAAGTCGGTGCCGGCCTTGTGCACGCCGTGGCTGGCCAGGATGTCGTCGCGGCGGTCGGGCCGGCCCCGGCGCGCCGGGCCCACGCGCACCAGCGAGAAGTCGGAGGTGCCGCCGCCGATGTCGGCCACCAGCACCAGGCGCTCGCTGGCCACCTGGGCCTCGTGGTCCAGCGCGGCGGCGACGGGCTCGTACTGGAACTGCAGCTCGGCGAAGCCCGCGGCACGGGCCGCGTCCTCCAGCGCCGCCTGGGCCTGCGCGTCGCGCGCCGGGTCGTCGTCGACGAAGAACACCGGCCGCCCCAGCACCACGCGGCTCAGTGGCACCCCGGCATGGGCCTCGGCGCGCGCCTTCAGCTCGCGCAGGTAGCCGGTGACGACGTCGCGGTAGCGCACGGCGCGGCCGCCGCCGACCTCGGTGCGCTGGTCCAGCAGGCTGGAGCCCAGCAGGCTCTTCATGGACCGCATCAGCCGGCCCTCGGCCCCTTCGACATAGGCCGCGATGGCGGCGCGGCCCACCAGGCGCTCGGGCTCCATGCGATGGGGCGGGGTGTCGGCGCGGTAGAACACCGCGGTGGGCATGGTGCGCTCGGCGCCTTCCAGCGGCACCAGGTCGATGCCTCCTTCGGCGGCCGGCAGCGCCACCGCCGAGTTGGAGGTGCCGAAGTCGATCGCCACGAATCCCGCCATTGCCACACTCCCGGGGCCGTGAAGGGGCGCGATTCTAGGAGCGGCGCCGACGGGCGATGACGGTGCCGTGAACTGGCCCACGGCCTGGGCCCTGTTCGGGGTCTTGCGCGGTACGGAAGGGGCCGACACTCCCGTGCACGCCCCGCCACCCTGCCGCCGAGGTGCCCGATGAAGAAGGCTGAACGCTCACCGAACCGCTGGTTTGCGGCCTGGCGCGCGCGGCCGCTGCCGGCCCCCGCACCCGACCCCGCCGACTGCGGCACGGCCTTCGGGCTGGAGCTCAGCCTGCCGGGCTCCGAAGCCGCCACGCCCGGCCCGGCCGCGCCGCCGCAGGGCTGGCGCGAACGCTGGGCGCGGCGACGCCGGCCCGCCTGAAGGCAGCGAACTCTGCGGTCTTTCGGCGACCGCGCCGTCGAAAGACGACCAGGGAAACATAAAATCCGGGCGATGAGCCGCCTGTCGTTCAAGGAACAAGTGCTTCGCGTCCGCGAGGACGCCATCATCTCCGCCGTCAACCGCCTGCTGGCCGACAAGGGGTTCGACCTCATGACGGTCGACGAGGTGGCCGCAGACGTCGGCATCGCCAAGGCCAGCCTGTACAAGCACTTCCCCTCGAAGGAAGCGCTGGCCGCCGCGGCCATGGTGCGGCTGCTGGAGCGCGCGCTGGCGATGATCGACCAGCTCAGCGCCCGCGAGGGCCAGCGCGCGGCAGACCGCCTGATGGCCGTCTCGCGCTGGGCCCTGGAGATGCAGCTCGGCGGCGAGATGCCCACGGTGCCGTCGCAGAACAGCTCGCTGCGAGCCGAGCTGCTGGCGCACAAGACCTACCTCGGCCTTCTGATGCAGGCGTCGGACCGCCTGGGCGCGTGGATCGTGCAGGCGCAGGCCGACGGCGACATTGACCCCGCGCTGCCGCCCGAGCTGGTGCTCTTCACCATCTACGCCCGCGCCTGCGACCCCGTGCCCGCCTACCTGAAGGCCGGCGGCGCGTTCACCGACGCGCAGATCGTCGAGCTCGTGCAGCGCACCTGCTGGAACGGCCTGCGCCCCGCCCCCAAGGGCTGATCGCGCGCGGCGGGCCCGGCTCACACGGGCAGCAGCGAGGTGCTCTTGACCTCCTCCATCACGGCGTAGGTGCGCGTCTCGCGCACGCCCGGCAGCGTCCAGATGACGCTGCCGATGAACGCGCGGTAGGCGGCCATGTCGGCCACGCGCGTCTTCAGCAGGTAGTCGAAGCCGCCGGCCACCAGGTGGGCCTCGAGGATCTCCGGGCGCACCTGCACCGCGGCCTTGAAGCTGTCCATCACGTCGTGCACCGTGCGGTCGAGCAGGATCTCCACGAACACCAGCAGGCCCTGCCCGAGCTTGGCCGGGTTCAGGCGCGCCTCGTAGCCCAGGATGTAGCCCTCGCGCGTGAGCCGCTTGACGCGCTCGAGCACCGCGGTGGGCGACAGGTGCACCTCCTCGGCGAGCTTGAGGTTGCTGATGCGGCCGTCGGCCTGCAGCACGCGCAGGATGCGGCGGTCGATCTTGTCGAGGCTGCGCTCGCGGCCCGGGTTGTCGCTGTCGATGCAGGTGTCCATGGCGAATGATTCTCCGGCAGGCGGTGCGAAATCCGAATCGCGTGCGTCGCGGCGCAGCCTAAGCTGCGCATCCTTCGCAGTCTGCCGCCGCCACCGCCATGAGCACCCAACTCGATCCAGCCCCGCGCCTGCCCTTTCCGTACCGGCCCGAGCCGGAGGTGGTGGCCGCCTTGCTGCAGCGGCTGCACGGTCGGCTGGACTGGGCGGCGGCGGTGGCGCAGGCTACGCCCTGGGTGCGCGCGGTGCGCGAACACCCCGCGCCGTTCTGGGCACTGGAGAGCCTCCTGCGCGAATACCCCATCTCCAGCAGCGAGGGTCTGGCGCTGATGCGGCTGGCCGAGGCCCTGCTGCGCGTGCCCGACGCCGAGACCGCCATCGCGCTGACGGCCGACCAGCTTGGCCGTGCCGGGTTCGACGGCGAGGGAGGCCCGGCCGAGGGGCCGCACCGGATGCTGGCGCAGATCTCGTCCACCGCCATCGCGCTGTCGAAGCGCTTCCTGCCCGACAGCGGAAACCCGCCCGACCTGCTGCAGCGCCTGGGCTCGCGCACGGTGGTGGCGGCCACCGTGCGCGCCATCCAGCTCCTGGGCCGGCAGTTCGTGCTCGGACGCACCATCGGCGAAGCCATGGACGAGGCCGCGGCGCAGCGCCAGACCCAGCCGCGCCTGAGCTTCAGCTACGACATGCTCGGCGAGGGTGCGCGCAACGAGGCCGACGCCGAGCGCTACCTGGCCAGCTACCGGAACGCGCTGCGCACCATCGCGGGCGGGCGAGTGGCGGCTTCGCCGATGGCCGCGGATGGCATCAGCATCAAGCTCTCGGCGCTGTTCACGCGCTACGAGGACGCGCAGCGCGAGCGCGTGGCCGCGGTGCTGCTGCCGCGCGTGCGCGCGCTGCTCGACGAGGCCGCGGCCGCGAACCTGAACCTGACGATCGACGCCGAGGAGAGTGACCGGCTCGAGCTGTCGCTGGCGCTGTTCGAGGCGTTGGCCGCGCACGTCGCGGCCACGCACCCCCGGTGGGCCGGCTTCGGGCTGGCGGTGCAGGCCTACCAGACGCGGGCGCTGGAGGTCGTCGACGAGGTGGCGCGCATCGCCCGCGAGGCACCCTGCCCGGGGGGCCTGCGCTTCATGGTGCGGCTGGTCAAGGGCGCCTACTGGGACGGCGAGGTCAAGCGCGCGCAGGAGGCCGGCCTGCCCGGCTACCCGGTGTTCACGCACAAGCACCACACCGACGCCAGCTACCTGGCCTGCGCGGCGCGGCTGATCGAGCACCACGCGGTGATCCACCCGCAGTTCGCCACGCACAACGCCGGCACCATCGCGGCGATCGTGCAGATGGCCACCGCGCGCGGGGCGGCCTTCGAGCTGCAGCGCCTGCACGGCATGGGCGAGGGCGTGTACCGCGAGGTGCTGGCCCGCGGGGGTACCGCGCGCGGCGGGGACGGGCCCCCGCCGCTTCGCATCTACGCGCCAGTGGGCGAGCACCGCGACCTGCTGGCCTACCTGGTGCGCCGCCTGCTCGAGAACGGCGCCAACAGCAGCTTCGTGCACCAGCTGGCCGACGCGGCCGTGGCGCCCGAGGCGCTGCTGGCCTCGCCGCTGCAGGCCGCCGTGGCCACGCAAGCCACGCCGGGGCTGCCGCTGCCGGTGGCGCTGTACGGCCCGGGCCGCGCCAACTCCGGCGGCGCGGACCTGGCCTGCGTGGCGCAGCGCGCGCCGCTCGAGGCCGCCGTGGCGCTGACGCGCGTGGCGCCGCCGACCATGGACACGCCGGCCGACATCGACGCCGCGATGCAGCGCCTGCACCACGGCTTCGAGGCCTGGCACCGGCGCCCGCTGGCCGAGCGCGCCGCCATCCTGCGCACCGCCGCCGACGCGCTGGATGCGCGCCTGCCCGAGTTCTGCGGCCTGCTCGTCAAGGAGGCGCACAAGACGCTGGGCGACTGCGTGGCCGAGGTGCGCGAGGCGGTGGACTTCTGCCGCTACTACGCCGCGCAGGCCGAGTCGCGACTGGCCGAACAGGAGCTGCCCGGCCCCACCGGCGAGCGCAACCTGCTGCGCCTGAAGGGCCGCGGCGTGTTCGTCTGCATCAGCCCGTGGAACTTCCCGCTGGCCATCTTCGCCGGCCAGGTGGTGGCGGCGCTGGTGACCGGCAACACGGTGGCCGCCAAGCCGGCCGAGCAGACGCCGGTGGTGGCGTCGCGCTTCGTCGGTCTGCTGCACCGCGCCGGCGTGCCGGCCGACGCGCTGGCGCTGCTGCACGGCCTGGGCGAGACGGTGGGCGCCGCGCTGGTGGCGCACCCGCACACCGCGGGCGTGTGCTTCACCGGCAGCACCGCAGTGGCACGGCTGATCAACCGCACGCTGGCGGCCAAGGACGGCCCGATCGTGCCGCTCGTCGCCGAAACCGGCGGCCTCAACGCCATGGTGGTGGACAGCAGCGCCCTGCCCGAGCAGGTGGTCGACGCCGTGGTGCAGAGCGCGTTCCGCAGCGCCGGGCAGCGCTGCAGCGCGCTGCGCCTGCTGGTGCTGCACGAGGCCTCGGCCGACGGCGTGATCGAGATGCTCAAGGGCGCGATGGCCGAGCTGGTGATGGGCGACCCCGCGCAGCTCGCCACCGACGTGGGCCCGCTGATCGACGACGAGGCCTTCGCCGCCGTCTCGGCCGCCGTGGAGCGGCTGGAACGCGAGGCCCGGCTGCTCGGCCGCACGCCGGTGGACGCCGGGGCCTTCCCGCGGCTGCTGGCGCCAGTGGCCTTCGAGATCGGCCGCATCGCCGACCTGAAGGCCGAGGTCTTCGGCCCCGTGCTGCACGTGGTGCGCTGGGGCCCCGGGCAGGCCGCGCAGACCGTCGACGAGGTGGTGGCGCAGGTCAACGCGCTGGGCTACGGCCTCACTTTAGGCGTTCAGACGCGCATCGACACGCGCGCCGAGCGCATCGCCGCGGCGGCGCGCGTGGGCAACGTCTACGTCAACCGCAACATGATCGGCGCCGTGGTGGGCGTGCAGCCCTTCGGCGGCGAGGGCCTGAGCGGCACCGGCCCGAAGGCCGGCGGGCCGCACTACCTGCTGCGCTTCTGCGCCGAGCAGACGGTGACGGTCAACACCGCCGCTGCCGGCGGCAACGCCGAGCTGCTGGCGGGGTTGGACTGAGCGCCTGAGTCGCTCAGTTGAGGTACATGCCCAGGTAGCGCCGGCCGTGGCTGACCACGGCCGCGTCGGGGCAGGCGTCGAACCACTCGATCAGCTGCTTGCGCGCGCGCTCGCGGTGGGGCCGACCCTCGGTCTTGTCGCGCAACACCACCTCGAGCAGGTTGTCGAAGGCGGCCTTCCAGTCACCCTCGAACACCTGCCACGCGCCCAGGGCGAAGCGGGCTTCGAAATCGCGCGGGTCGGCGGCCACGCGCGCGGCCAGGGCCTTGGGGTCGCCGGCCGGGCGGTTGGCCAGCAGCACCAGCCGCTTGCGCAGCGCCGCGTCACGCTCGCCGCGCTCGGTGGCGGGTACGCCGTCGAGCAGCGCCGTCACCTCGGCGAGTTCGGCGTTGCGGGCCAGCAGCCGGTCGGCCAGCGCGGCCGTCACGTCGGGGTGGCCGGGCACCATCTGCAGGGCCTCGGCGAGCAGGGCCTCGGCGTCCTCGGCCGGGGCGGCGGCGGCTTCTTCGAGCAGGGCCTGCACGGGGTCGGCCGGCGGCTGCAGGTGCTTGTCGAGAAAGGCGCGGATCTGGCCCTCGGGCAGCGCGCCGGTGAACTGGTCGACCGGCCGGCCGCCGACGAACAGCACCACCAGCGGGATGCTGCGGATGCGCAGCGCGGCGCTGAGGTTGGGCGCCTCGTCGGTGTTGATCTTGGCCAGCTCGAAGGCGCCGCCGTAGGCCTCGGTGATGCGCTCCAGCAGCGGCCCCAGGCTGCGGCAGGGGCCGCACCAGGGCGCCCAGCAGTCCAGCAGCACCGGCACCTCGAGCGAGCGCTCGAGCACGCGGGCCTGGAAATCGGCCTCGGTGACGTCGTAGACCAGCGTGGCCTGGGCCGCCGCCGGCGCAGCAGGCGACAGCGACGAGCCGAACGAGGGTTGAGCTGCGCCGGTGGCGTAGGGGTCGTGGGCGGCGAAGGGATTGCGCGGCGTGTTCATGGGCCGATTGTGGCCAATCTTGGCCCGCGACCGCCGCGGCCAGTGCGGGCCGCAGGGGCGATGGCTGTCGGCCCGGAGCGGCCACAGGCCGCTACGGCCGTTAGGGGTCACCAAGCGACCCAGGCACCCCCCCGCAATCACAGCCGCGGATCAGGGATACAGCCCGCGCTCCTCACGCGCCGTCAGGATGCGCTCGCAGGCCACCGCGAACGTCGCGGTGCGCAGCGTGATGCGGTAGCGGTCGGCGGTATCCCAGATCTTCTTCAGGGCACCGATCATGATCTTGTCCAGGCGCAAGTTGATCTCGTCTTCCGTCCAGAAGAACGAGCTGAAGTCCTGCACCCACTCGAAGTAGCTCACCGTCACGCCGCCGGCGTTGCAGATGACGTCGGGCACCACGAGCACGCCCCGGTCGGCCAGGATATCGTCGGCCGCCGGCACCGTGGGGCCGTTGGCGCCCTCGAGCACCAGCTTCGCGGTGATGCGCCGCGCGCGCTCGGCCGTGATCTGGCCCTCCAGCGCGGCCGGGATCAGGATGTCGGCCTTCACGTCCCAGAAGCTCTCGGCGTCGGCCGCCTCGCCGCCCTTGAAGCCGCCGACGCCGCCAGTGGCCTTGACATGCGCCATCAGGTCGGCCATGTCGAAGCCGCGCTCGTTGACGACGGTGCCGGTGTGG
>JBILSW010000529.1:0-2760 GCA_044371895.1 Rubrivivax sp. | reverse complement strand
GCTCGTACAGCGGTGCGTGTTCGGCGCGCAGGCGAAGCGGGTCGACGAAGAAGCTCTCGCTGGCCACCGCGAAGAACTCCTCGACGGCGCTAGCGCCGTAGGGGTCGAGCGCGGTGTCCTCCTCGCGCTCCACGCGGGCCACGAACGCTTCGTACTCGCGGTCGAGTACGGCGCACCAGACGTCGCGGTCGATGTCCGGCGACAGCAGCGGCACGCCGTCGGCCAGGCCGTCGGCCATGTCAAGCACGTGCGCAAACTCGTGGATGACGACGTTGTAGCCCTGTGCGGCGCTCTGGCCCGCGCGGCGCACGTCGGGCCACACCAGCATCACCGGCCCGCCTTCCATGGCTTCGCCGGCCAGCGGCTCGTCGTACTCGTGCACGACGCCGTCGTCGTCGGCGTGCTCGCGCCGGGCCACCACCGGCTCGGGGTGCACCACCAGGCCCACAAAAGCGTCGTAGCGCTCGATGCCCAGCCGCAGCACCGGCAGCGCCGCCTGCGCCGCGATCGACACCGCCAGCGCGTCCGTCAGCCGCAGGCCGCCGGTGCAGTCGAACTCCTTGCGGTCGAGGAACAGGCTGGTCAGCCGGCGCAGATCGGCCGCGTCGGCGGCGTTGCGCCGCTGCAGGAAGGGGTAGCGCACCAGGGTGCGCTTCCAAAGGTCGTCGGGGATGGCTCGGCGGCGCACGGCCGCCTCGTCGCGCGCACTGCGCCAGCCCCGCCAGAGCCTGCCGAGCATGGCGCCCTTCTGCTCAACGCGCGCGCGAAGGCGCCACGCGCGAGAAGCCGTCGCGGGTGAGGCGCAGCACCTCGGCGCGCGTGCCGGCGTCGAGGTCCCAGTCGCCGAGCACGTGGCGCTTGAACCCCGGGGCCAGCGCGTCGCTGCCGGGGCGGTGGGTGTGACCGTGCACCATTTCGGGCGTGCCCATGGCGTGCATCCACTTCACAGCCTCGGCAGGGTCGACGTCGGCCGCGCTGTCGCCGTCGAACTGCCGTCGGGTGCGGCTGGCCTGCCGGATCTCGCGAGCGATGGCCAGACGCTCGGCCAGCGGCCGCGCCAGGAAGCGCTGGCGCCAGGCGTCGGTGCGCACCTCAGCGCGGAGGGCCTGGTAGGGCTTGTCCGCCAGGCAAAGCGCGTCACCGTGGGTGAGCAGCACGCGCTGGCCCCAAGCGTTGAGCACGGTGGGGTCGGGCAGGGCGCGCAGCCCGGCCTCGCGCCACAGCCTGGCGCCGGCCAGGAAGTCGCGGTTGCCCACCATCAAGGCCAGCTCGCGGTGGCTGGCCGCCTCGGCCATGGCGGCCACGCAACCGGCCTCGAAGGCGCGGTCCACCTGCTCGTCGCCCACCCAGAGCTCGAAGAGGTCGCCCAGAATCACCACGCAGTCGGCGGGCGTGTGCAGCAGGTGCGCCCTCCAGGCCGCGGTGGTGCGGGGCAGGGCCTCGCTGAGGTGCAGGTCGGAAATGAAGTCGATGGCCTGCCAGCCCTCGGGCGCGGCCATCTCGAAGAACGCCGGCAGCGCAGCGGCGGCGCGGCGTTCCGTCATCAGTCGATCTCGACGACGCGGGTGATCACCACGTCTTCCAGTGGCACGTCGTCGTGGAAGCCCTTACGGCCGGTCCTGACCTTCTCGATGGCGTCCACCACCTCGGTGCCGGCCACCACCCGGCCGAACACGGCGTAGCCCCAGCCCTGCGCGCTCTCGCTCTTGAAGTCGAGGAAGCCGTTGTCGGTGGTGTTGATGAAGAACTGCGCCGTGGCCGAGTGCGGATCGGAAGTGCGCGCCATGGCCAGCGTGTAGTGGCGGTTCTTCAGCCCATTGGCTGCCTCGTTCCCGATGGGCGCCATCGTGGGCCTCTGCTTCATGCCGGGCTCGAAGCCTCCGCCCTGGATCATGAAGCCCTTGATCACGCGGTGGAACACGGTGCCGTCGTAGTGGCCGGCCTTCACGTAGGTCAGGAAGTTGGCCGCTGACTCGGGCGCCGCGACGTCGTCGAGTTCGATGCGCAGGGTCCCGGCGCTGGTGTCCATCTGCACGGTCTTGGTCATGTCATTGCTCCACGGTGGCTTTGGTGATGGTGACCGGGGTCACCGGCACGTTCTGGTGGGGGCCCTGTGGCTGGGTGGGTACGGCCCTGATGCGATCGACCACCTCCATGCCCTGCACCACCTGCCCGAACACGGCGTAGCCGCCGCCGAAGGTGTCGAGCCGCGGGTTGTCGACGACGTTGATGAAGAACTGGGCCGTGGCCGAGTCGGGATTCGAGGTGCGCGCCATGGCTACCGCGCCACGCACGTTGCTCAGACCATTGCCGGCCTCGAGCTTGACCGGGGCCCGAGTTGGCTTCTCGCGCAGGCGGGCGTCCATGCCGCCGCCCTGGATCATGAAGCCGTCGATGACGCGGTGGAACACGGTTCCGTCGTAGTGGCCGGCCCTCACGTAGCTCACGAAGTTGGCCACGGTGGCCGGGGCCTTTTCGGCGTCGAGCTGCAGCACGATGTCGCCGGCACTCGTGGCCAGTCGCACCTTCTGGGCCCAGGCGGGCAGCGCGGCGGCCAGCACCAGGCAGGCGGCGAGCGCGGGGGGTAGGAATCGCTTCATGGTGTCGGGTGGGCAGGCCGTTGCGGGCGGCTACCAGTCTACCGGGTGCCAGGTGCCAGCAAGCCGCGTACGAGCTCCAGGCGCCGGGCCTGGCGAGGGTCGAGTGGGCCGGCCTGCGCCAGCCGCTCCCAGGTCGCGGCGGCCAGCATCAGGTGCACTT
>JBILSW010000530.1:0-2760 GCA_044371895.1 Rubrivivax sp. | reverse complement strand
ACGGCGACCGCTACATCGAGATCTGGAACAACGTCTTCATGCAGTTCAACCGCACGGAAGACGGCCTGATGCACCCGCTGCCCACGCCCAGCGTGGATACCGGCATGGGCCTGGAGCGACTGGCGGCGGTGCTGCAGCACGTGCACAGCAACTACGAGATCGACACTTTCGTGGCGCTGCTGGCGGCGGCGCACAACGCGGTGCAGCACGCCGCCGGCGGCGCGGCGGTGGACGCCGCGTCGCCGTCGCTGAAGGTCATCGCCGACCACATCCGCGCCTGCAGCTTCACGGTGGCCGACGGCGTGATCCCCGGCAACGAGGGCCGCGGCTACGTGCTGCGCCGCATCGCGCGGCGCGCCATCCGCCACGGCTACAAGCTCGGCGCGCGCAAGCCCTTCTTCTACACGCTGGTGGCGCCGCTGGCCGCCGAGATGGGCGAGGCCTACCCCGAGCTGCGGCGCGAAATGGCCCGCGTGACCGAGGTGCTCAAGGCCGAGGAGGAGCGCTTCTTCCAGACCATCGCCAACGGCATGGAGATCCTCGAGGCCACGCTGGCCGCGGGGCAGGGCGTGCCGGGCGACGTGGCCTTCAAGCTGCACGACACCTACGGCTTCCCGCTGGACCTGACGGCCGACGTCTGCCGCGAGCGCGGCGTCAGCGTCGACGAGGCCGGCTTCCAGGCCGCGATGGCGCGCCAGAAGGAGCAGGCGCGCGCCGCAGCGAAGTTCAAGGTCGCTTCGGGTCTGGCCTACGTCGGCGCCGACACGCAGTTCCACGGCTACGAGCACCTGGTGTGCGAGACGAGCCGCGTGGTGGCCGTGTACGTCGACGGCTCGGCCGTGGCGCAGGCCCGCGCCGGCGACGACGCCGTGATCGTGCTCGACCACACGCCGTTCTACGCCGAGAGCGGCGGCCAGGTGGGCGACACCGGCGAGCTGCGCAACGCCACCACGCGCGTGATCGTCGAGGACACGGTCAAGGTGCAGGCCGCGGTGCACGGCCACCAGGGCCGCGTGGTCGAGGGCGCGGTGGCCGTGGGCGACGCCTTCACGGCGCGCGTGGACGCCGCGCAGCGCGCGCGCACCATGCGCAACCACAGCGTCACCCACCTGATGCACAAGGCGCTGCGCGAGGTGCTGGGCGCGCACGTGCATCAGAAGGGCTCGCTGGTGAACGCGGAGCGCACCCGCTTCGACTTCAGCCACAACGCGCCGCTGACGGACGAGCAGGTCGCGCGGATCGAGCAGAACGTCAACGCCGAGATCCTGGCCAACCAGGCCACGCAGGCGCGCGTGCTGCCGCTGGACGAGGCGCAGAAGCTCGGCGCGATGATGCTGTTCGGCGAGAAGTACGGCGAGGTCGTGCGCGTGCTCGACATCGGCTCGAGCCGCGAGCTCTGCGGCGGCACGCATGTGGCGCGCACGGGCGACATCGGCCTGTTCAAGATCCTGGCCGAGGGCGGAGTGGCCGCGGGCATCCGCCGCGTCGAGGCGGTGACGGGCGACAACGCGCTGGCCCACGTCGGCGAGGCCGAGCGGAGCCTGGCGCGCGTGGCCGGTCTTCTGAAGGCCACGCCGGCCGAGGTGCCCGGCCGCGTGGGCGCGGTACTGGAGCAGCTGCGCGCGCTCGAGAAGGAGCTCGAGTCGCTGAAGAGCCGCCTGGCTGCGTCGCAGGGCGACGGCTTGCTCGCGCAGGCGCTCGACGTGAAGGGCATCAAGGTGCTGGCGGCCACCTTGCAGGGCGCCGACGCGAAGGCGCTGCGCGAAACGATGGATAAGCTCAAGGACAAGCTCAAGAGCGCGGCCATCGTGCTGGCGGCCGTGGACGGCGGCCGCGTGCAGCTGGCCGCCGGCGTGACGGCCGACCAGACCGGCCGCGTCAAGGCCGGCGAGCTGGTGAACTTCGTCGCCCAGCAGGTGGGCGGCAAGGGCGGCGGCAAGCCCGACCTGGCCATGGCCGGCGGCACCGACGCCGCGGCGCTGCCCGCGGCGCTGGCCTCGGTGGCGGGCTGGGTGGGCGAGCGGGTCTGAGCGGCCCCGGGGCCGGGCCCGTGGGCCGCTGGCCTCGCGGGCTAACCCCAATGCCCATGACCCTCGTACCGGGGTGTCATTCCGTCATCGAATGACGGCAGGCAGGAGGGCACCGTGTGGCGAATGAGTCGGCGTCGGCGCGAGCGACTGGCGCAGCTGCAAGGGGCGCAGGCGCCCGATCCCGGACGCTTCGCGGCACCGTTCTCGCCGCGTGAGCTGGCGGCGCTGAAGAAGCGCCTGACCGGCGACGTCGTCCAGCTGTCGGACCCCGCCTACCAGAGCGCGCGCCAGCTCAGCAACGGCGCCTTCCAGAGCTGGCCGCAGCTCATCGTCTACTGCGAGGTGTTCCAGGACGTCCGCGAGTGCCTGCAGTTCGCGCAGGCGCACCGCCTGACCGCCACCACGCGCTCGGGCGGCCACAGCACCGCGGGCTTCAGCGTCAACGACGGCCTGGTCATCGACACGAGCCGGCTCGACAACGTCTTCGTCGATCCGGCCGCGCGGCGCGCGGTGCTCGGGCCGGGCGCCAACTGGGGCCACGTCAACGCCACGCTGGCCGACTACGGCCTGCACATGCCCACCGGCGTGTGCGGCGACGTGTGCCTGGCCGGCTTCACGCAGGGTGGCGGCTACGGCTACACCTCGCGCCTGTTCGGCCTGGGCTGCGACAACCTTGTCGAGGCACTGGTGATGCTGGCCGACGGCCGCATCGTGCGCGCCAGCGACGAGG
>JBILSW010000068.1:0-9477 GCA_044371895.1 Rubrivivax sp. | reverse complement strand
GATGCCCAGCAGCGAGCGGAACACCACCACGTTGCCGTGCGCGAGCTTCAGGTTGCGCCAGGTCTCGGTGAACGCGTTCCAGTTGATGACGAGGCCTGGGTCGGTGGGCGGCGAGGCGGGAATGGCCTGCGCCATCACCCGCCCCAGCACCGCCAGCGCGAGGCAGGCCGCGGCCACGTAGTGCGGTCCCACCTGCGGCACCGCGATCAGGAGGCCGCCGGCCACGTTGCCCAGCAGGATGGCCACGAAGGTGCCCATCTCGACCATGCCGTTGCCGCCCGTGAGCTCGCGCTCGTCCAGGTGCTGCGGCAGGTAGGCGAACTTCACCGGGCCGAAGAGCGTGCTGTGCAGCCCCATCAGGAACACGCAGGCCAGCAGCAGCGGCACGTTCTGCTGCCAGAAACCCCAGGCCGCCACCGCCATGATGGCGATCTCCAGCGTCTTGACGAAGCGGATCAGCACCTCCTTCGGGTACTTGTCCGCGAGCTGCCCGCTGGTGGCGCTGGACAGCAGGAACGGCAGGATGAACAAGGCCCCGATCACGAGGCCGGCCTGCGAGGGCGGCAGCCAGCTCACCTGCAGCTGGTAGGTCACCATCACCGTGAACGCGAACTTGAAGACGTTGTCGTTGCCAGCGCCGAGGAACTGCACCCAGAAGAACGGGGCGAAGCGGCGCTGGCCGAGCAGCGCGAACTGGTTGGGATGGCTCATCGGGCGGGCGCGCGGAAGGCAGCGAGAGTGTCCAGCGCCCGGCCCTCGAACACGGCGGCCGGCAAGCGCGCGCCGCCGCTGGCGAGCGTGCGCTTGATCACGAGATCGGCCAGCAGCGGGTTGTGTTCGCGCAGGCGCTGCAGCGGCGCGGCGTGCGCCTCGTCCAGCAGTCCGGCGCGGATGAAGCGCCGGAAGCTCACCAGCGGCATCACGCCAGGCAGCGGGTGGTCGGAGCCGTGCACCAGGCGGCCGTGCCAGGCGTCGCGGCGCAGGATCGCGTGCCAGACCTCGTCGGTGCGGTTGCGCTGGAACACGGCCGAGAGGTCGCCGAACAGCTGCCCCTCGTGGGCCTTGTCGTCCATCAGCCGCGCGAACAGGTCGAAGGCCGGCACCGACGGCCTGGAGGGTTTGTCCTCGTCGATGGCGTGGCCCAGCGAGCCGCAGTGCGCCACGATCACCGGCGCGCCGTGCGCCAGCAGAGCGCGCACGTGCAGCGGGTTGCCGAACTCCTCGCGGTGAGCCCCGGGCGCGGCCTTCTCCTCGCCGCTGTGCACCACCAGCGGCACGCCGACGCGCGCCAGGCGCTCGCAGAAGGGGCGGCAGCGCGGGTCGCGCAGGTCGATGTTCATCGAGCTGGGCAGCCACTTCACGGCCACGGCGCCCTGGCCCAGGGCCGCCTCCAGCGCCGGCAGCGCGTCGTCGCGGTAGGGGTGGATCGACGCCACCCAGGCGAAACGGCCGGCGCCGGCTCGCGCCACGCTCGCCGCGTAGGCGTCGGGCACGTGGAAGGTGCTCCAGTCGGGAGCGGGCCGGCCGGCGTCGTCGTGCGCGCGGTCGAACGCGAACAGCCACCAGCGCGCGCCGGCCGGGAAGCCGGCCGCCAGCTCGTGCAGGCGCTCGACGTAGGCGCGGTCGATGCTGGCCACGGCGCGCTCGTCGATGCAGGCGGCGTTGAGGATGCCCTTGCGGCGCAGCACCTCGCGCGGCTGCCACCACTGGTGCAGGCTGGGGTGCACGGTGCAGCCGCTGCCGCTGTCGCCGGTGCCCAGCAGGTGGGCGTGGGTGTCCACCAGGCGCGTGGTGTCCAGGCCGTCGAGGGCGGCGCGCACCAGCTCGTGTCCGGCCAGTTCGGGCGGCAGCGCGCCGCGGCAGGGGTTGCGCAGGGGCCCGGCGGCGCGCACGCCGAGGCCCGTGAACAGCCCCGCGCCCATGGCGACGCAGCAGCCCAGCAGCAGGTGGCGGCGCCTCATCGCACCACCTGCACGCGGCCGGCGAGCTGCGCGCGCTCGAGCCAGGCAAACACCGAGTCCACCGTGACGGTCTCGATGTGGTCGGCGTAGCGCAGCGCGCCCGGGTGGTCGTCGAAGGCGATGTGGGCGCTGCCCGCCCGCGCACCCAGCCGCGTCAGCGCGGGGATGCGCAGCACCGTGGGCTCGTAGCCCTTGAAGCGCAGCCAGGACTGCGCGCGCTCGCGGGTGTCGACACCGGGTTCCAGGGCCAGAGCCAACGTCTCCAGCGCCCACTGGTTGCTCTGCTGGTAGCGCCGCGCCCAGGGGTAGGCCACCATGCTGTAGGCCGGCTCGTGCAGGCGCTGCACGCGCCAGCTGTCGGCCAGCAGCGGCGCCATCGCGGCCTGCACGGCGGCACTGGGCACCACGAAGGCGGCGACGGGGTCGTGGAGGTCGTCCATGAAGAATTCGGCCAGGCCCTGACGATACAGATCGGCCCGCGCGCTGCCGCAGTGGTTGAGCTTGTGCACGATGCGCCAGCCCTGCGGCGTCTTCAGCGCCCAGCCCAGGTGGCTGTAGTGCAGCCGCCAGCGCGAGAGGTCCTGCCCCGCGCGGGCGATGACCACCACCTGCGCGCCGGTGGTGTCGAGCGCCTGCGCCGTGCGCCGGGCCAGTTCCATCCCCTGCACCACGTCGTGCACGGCGGGCCGCCAGGGCTCGCAGGGGCGCCCGGCCTGCGCGGCCAGCGTGGCGGCGGCCAGAGCGACCGCGACAAAGGCGCGCTTCATCGCGTGATCCTCTCGTTGTGCAGCAGGGCCTTGCCGATCTCGTTGGGCACGAAGGCGATCACCTGCCCGGCCGCCGACAGCACCCAGCCGGCCGACAGCGCCGTCACCGTGACCGCCGTGCCCACCAGCAGCGAGGCGCCGCCCAGCGCCGCGCCGCTGACGGTGACGCTGGTGCGCGCGCCGTCGGAGGCGCGCTCCAGCACCCACACGGTGGCCTCGCCGCTGGCGTGCACGGCCACGATGGTGAGGCCGGCTCCGGCCGACAGCACCAGGGCCGGCGCGGCCACCGACACCGCCAGCGGCAGCATCGACAGAGCACTGGCCTCCGACAGGCCGCCGTGGGCGCGGGCGGGCGCGGCGGCCGTACCGGCCAGCAGCGCGGCGCAGGCCGCGGCGGCGATCAATCGCGTGAAGTTCATGGGCAGTCTCCTTTCCGGGCGGGTGCGGTTCACTCCTGGCGCAGGCGCTGCGCGGCGGCCTCGGCCAGCGCGGTTTCATGGGCGTCGCGCAGGGTCTTGGCCAGCGTGAAGGCGCTGCTCACCACGAACAGCCAGCACACGGCCAGGAAGGCCTTGTAGGTGGGGTTGACCTCCATGCGCCACAGGCCCCAGGCCGTCAGGCCCATGGCCAGCGCGAAGCCGCTCCACACCACCGCGTTCCACATCGGCGTGTCCACGGGCCGCTGTTCGTTGTCGCGCACGTGCTTGGCCAGCACGAAGGCGCTGGACAACGTGAACAGGTAGCCCATGAACATGAAGGCGCGGTCGAGGTCCTCGCCGGGCAGCCAGGCCAGGCCGATGCCGGCCAGGGCGACGGCGATGCCGAAGCTGACCCAGACCTGCAGCTTCCAGGCGCGGGTGTCGTGGCGGATGGCGAGGCGGGTGGGGGCGATGTGCATGACTGCGGCCGCGTCGGCGGCCCCGGGGTTGAACATGGCGCGCATCGTGCCGATTGCCAACGCCGGTATCTATCGCCCTGGTTGACGAAGCACCGAACTGTCCTTGCGGTATCGTGTTGCGATACTTCTTTGGGAATCCCGCCCCCATGAGCACCAGCCAGGCCCTCGTCACCGCGCTCAAGGCCGAGTTGCGCCGCGCCGGGATCACCTACGCGCAGCTGGCGCGGGAACTGGGCCTGGCCGAGAGCAGCGTCAAGCGCATCTTCGCGCGCGGCGACATGACGCTGGCGCGCATCGACGAAGTGCTGGCCGTGCTGCGCCTGGACTTCGCCGAGCTCGCCCGCCAGGTGGCGCAGGCCACGCCGCCCCGCCGCGAGCTCACCGAGGCGCAGGAGGAGGCCGTGGTGCGCGACCCCCGGCTGCTGCTGACGGCGCTGTGCGTGCTGAGCCAGTGGAGCGTGGAGCAGATCGTGGCCACCTACACGCTGAGCCGGCCGCAGGCCACGGCCTGCCTGCTGGCGCTGCACCGCCTGGGGCTGATCGAGCTGCGCCAGGGCCCGGGCCCCCAGCTGCGCTACCGGCTGAAGATCGACAAGACCTTCCGCTGGCGGCCCGACGGCCCGGTGATGCGGTTCTTCCGCGAGCGCGCCATGGCCGACTACTTCGCGGGCAACTTCGGCGGCCCGGGCGAGGCGCTGATGCTGGTGCACGGCCAGCTGGCGCCGGCCCAGGCCCAGCTGTTCGAGGAACGGCTGCAGCGCCTGGCGCAGGACTTCGCGCAGCAGCACCTGGCCGACCAGAAGCTGCCCGCGCACGAGCGGCGCCCAGTGACGCTGGTGCTGGCGCAGCGCTCGTGGCTGTTCGCGGGTCTGCGCGAGCTGCTGCGCGAAGGCGGCGACGTGGCATCTTCGCGGCCATGAGCACGAACGACCCCTGCCCCTGCGGCCGCCCCGCGACCTACGCGCACTGCTGCGGCCGCTACCACGCCGGGCCGCTGCACCTGCAGGCGCCCGACGCCGAGGCGCTGATGCGCTCGCGCTACAGCGCCTTCGTGCGGCAGCTCGGCGAGTACCTGCAGCAGACCTGGCATCCCAGCACCCGCCTTGCCGAGCCGCCGCACTTCGAGCCCGGCCTGCGCTGGCTGGGGCTGGAGGTGAAGCGCCACCAGCGCATCGACGACGACCATGCCGTCGTCGAGTTCGTGGCGCGCAGCAAGCTGGGCGGCCGCGCCCACCGCCTGCACGAGACGAGCCGCTTCGTGCGCGACGAAGGCGGCCGCTGGCACTACGTCGACGGCGACCTGGCTTGACGGCGCCGCGAGCGCGGCACCGTGCGCCTCAGCGGCCCTTCAGCTCCACCACGATCTCGACGCGCCGGTTGGGCAGCAGGCACTCCTGCAGGGCACTGCGGACCTTGAAGCGCGCCTCGCAGTCTTCGACCGGCTGCGTGTCGCCACTGGCCGCGGTGCTGATGAGCCGGGCGTCCAGGCCCAGCCGCACGAGCAGCTCGCGCACCGTCTGCACCCGGCGCTCCGACAGGCGCTGGTTGTAGTCGTCGCGGCCGGTGCCGTTGAGCCGGTCTGCATGGCCCGACAGCCGCACCGCGACGACTTGGAGCGGTTCACGCTGGATGCGCCGGACCAGGTTCTCGACCTGCACCACCGAGAACGGGCGGATGTCGGCCTCGCGGTGACGGTCGAAATCGAACAAGACCTGGGCCGCCAGTTCCAGCGTGCGCTCCGGCGCCGGCGGGGGCGTCGCCGCGCGGGCCACGGGCTCGGCCGGCGGCGGCACGGCCACCGGTGGCGATGGAGGTGGTGGCGGCGGTGGCGGCGGCGACGGAGGCGCGACAGGGATCGGCGGCGCCGGGCAGCGGTCGGCCAGTTCCTGCGCCTCGGCCAGCAGGTCTTCGGCGATCTGCACGTAGGGCTTGGCGTGGCGCCATTGCTGCTGGTTGATCTCGTTGCCGGCGTGCACCAGCTCGACCTCCGCACAGGCGGCCTTGGCCTGGGCACACTGCCAGCCGGCATGCCCGCGCAGCGCCTCGGCCCGCGCCCACAGGTCCGGCCGCAGGCGGGCCGCACCGGCCACCAGCGGCGTGTCCATCGGCAGCGGCGCGGCGCCCTGCTCCATGCCGACGACGAGCTTCTCCGACTCGGTCAGCGCCACCTGCGGGAAGGCGCTGCGGTCGTTGCGCGTGTATTCGTGGAAGCTCACGTCCAGCCAGCACTGGGCCTTGGCCAGGTGGTAGTCGCGCACGGGTCGACCGCGGTCGTTCAGGCCCTTGATCCGTCCTTGCAGCGCCTCGTAGGCCCGATGGTCGGCCTGGATGGCCCGGTCGCTGATGCGGGCGGCGGGGGGGTTGAGCTGGGTGGATTGCGCGAGCGCCGGCTGGGGCAGCGCCGTGGACGACACCAGCACGCCCGCCAGCACCCACGCGGAGACGGTCTTCATCGGTCGAGACTCCGGTTGACCTCGCGGTCGCGGCCCTTGAACAGGTTTTCGTCGAACTTGAAGCGCAGCCGCACGTAGGCGCCGCGCCGCGTGTATTCATAGCCCGCCAGGTCGGCATCGCCGGCAAAGCCGCTGGCGTTGATGCCGAACGACAGCCACAGGTTCTGCTGCAGCAGGTAGCCCGCCTCGACGCCCATCGCGCTCTGGCGCGCGCCCGCCTGGCCGAGCTGGACCGCGGCCATCACGCCCAGGTCCCAGTCCTCGGTGATGTCGTAGACCATGCGCGCCGACAGCAGCTGCGCCGCGAAGCGGCTGGCCACGCCGCCCTCGAAGCGGTCGCGCTGCCACTTGGCGGCCACTCGGCCGCTCAGCCACCAGGGGCGCGACGGGTGCCAGTCGGCGTGCGTCGAGACGATCCAGGCGGCGCTGCGCAGCTCACCCGCGAGCGCGTTGCTGGCGTCGCGCTCGTACTTGTGCTCGATCCGAGCCAGCGCGTTGACGCGGTTGCGATCGGTCTCGCGGAAGGCCAGGCCCACCTGCGCGCGGTTCTGCAGCACGTCGCCGCGGGCCGCGTAGTCGGTGTGCAGCGCATAGTTGCGCGCCAGCAGCGTCCAGTCGCGGGCGAGCTTGCGCGCCACCATGGCCTGCAACAGCGTGGTGTCGAAACGCTCGTCCTCGGCCGTGCCGCGGATGTCGCCCGAGCGGCGCCACTCCAGGCGGCCGCTGCCGCGCCACAGCTCGTGCGCACCGTGCTCCAGGCCCAGGCTCACGGCGTTGACGCGCGGGGAAGCGCCCGACAACACGTCGAGCTGCTCGTACGCCGCGTTCAGGCGCACCCCCTCGGCCACGGTCCAGAACTGGCGCACGCCCGAGGCCACCACGGCATCGCGGCCCGCCACGGCGTCGCGCAGCCGGTATTCGCTGAAGAGCTGGGTGTCCCGCCAGTAGGTCGACTCGACCCCGAACACCAGCGCGTGGGCGCTGCGCTGGGTGTCCGAGACGCCGCCGAACTGCACCCAGCCGCTCTGCCGCTCGAGCCGGCCGAACAGTCGCGTGCGCTCGGCCACCGTGAAGTCCGCCCCCAGCGCGATGCGGCGGCGGCGGTCGCCGTCGATGCTCTCCTCGACCTCGCCACCCAGGCGCACCCGCTCACTCAGGCGCCAGCCGGCACCCAGGCGCACGCTGGTGCTGTCCAGGCGCGTGCCGGCCGCCAGCGAGGACGTCGCGGGCGGCCGGCCACCCTGGTTCACCACCGGCAGGCCGGTAGCGGGGTCGAGCACCTGCTGGCCGAAGCCCAGCGCGCCGCCACCGGACCCGGTGGCCAGGCTGCCGCCCAGGCCGTTGGTGTTGTCGTAGGGCCAGGTCAGCAGGCCGTTGGGTTGCGTGCCGATCAGCTCGTCCGCACGGCGCAGGCTGGCGTCCAGCGTCAGGCGCTCGTCCACGCGCCAACGCAGGCCCAGGGCGCCGGCGCTGCGGTGGCCGCCGCCGGCATTGCGGTCTTCGCTCCTCAGCGCCTCGCCGTAGAGCTGCACGCCCTCGACGAGCCGGATGCCGCCCCGGGCGTAGAGCTCGTCGCGGCCGCCCTGCAACGGCGCCGCGGGGTTGTTGAACAGCGGTGACGAGCGGCCGGCAAACACCCGGGCCTCGGTGCGTTCGCCCTCGTGGGCCAGTTCGATGCGCGCGGCGCGGCCCTCGATCTCGCCCACGCGCGCGGCCAGCGCCGGCGAGCTGTTCTGGTTGACCGGGTTGGTGTTGACGGTGCTGGTGCTCTGCGCGACCTCCACCACCAGCGCCGTGCGCTCGGCCAGGCGCCAGGTGGCGTTGCCGCTGAGCAGCTGGTAGGGCCCGAGCCGGTTGCGGTCGGCCAGCGCGCTGCCGCCGATCTCCAGCGCGTCGCCGAGCTTGAGCTGGGCATCGCCACCACCCACCCAGAAGGGCTCGCCGCCCTGGTCGATCTCGTAGGTGACGCGCAGCGACAGCGGGTTGAGGTCGGCATCGACGGCGGGCAGGAAGCTGGTGAGCAGGATGCGGCCCGAGAAGGGCTCGAAGCTGTAGTCCACCAGCCTGACCAGCGGCCGCACCTCGACGATGCGCGAGGGCTGGTTGCGGTCGCGCACCAGCACCTCGACCTTCTCGCTGCCCTCCAGCAGGCCGTTGTTGCGCAGGCCGTAGGGGCCCGAGCCCTGGCTGGCGAACTCCTCGACCACCTGGCGCAGCGAGTCGCGGAACGCGAACACGTTGCCGACCCAGCGCTCGCCTTCGCGGTGCAGGCGCACGCCCGTGGCGCTGCGGTTGACCTGGCCCAGGCTGCGCTGCTTCAGCGAGGCTACGGCGCCCTGCCCCAGCGGCTGCGCAAAGCCGTCGCCGGTGACGAAGTCGCCGAACAGGGCATAGCTCCTGCCCTTGTCGAGCCGCAGGTACAGCCGCTGCGCCGAGCGGGCGTCGAAGCTGCGGAGCGCGCTGTCGCCGTACACGGGGTACAGCTCGTCGGGGCGGATGTCGCGCAGCAGCCGCGTGCGCGTGTCCTTGTCGCTGTCGAAGGACGCCGTGAGCAGCACGTCGCCACGCACCAGGCCCTTCAGGTACACGGCAGCCCGGGCGCCCACGACCCCCCGGCCGCCGGAGAACTGGCGCGACCAGCGTTCGAGGTCACGCTCGAAGGGGTCGCCCCGGCGGGCGGGCTGCAGGGCCACGCGGCCGCTGAGCCGCACGATGCCCTCAAGCAGCCCGGCCGCCACCATCGGCCGCAGGTCGGGCAGGAAGCTGATCGTGCCGCCGGCCACCTCGCCACCGGCCGTCACGCGCAGCCGCACGTCCTGCGGCTCGGCAGGGGCCAGCAGCGTCAGCTGCGCGCTGCCGCCCTCGACACGGACCTGCACCCCGGGCGCGGAACGGTCGGCATCGCGGCCGCCCGGCCCGGCCTCGTCCGTGCGCGCACCGGGCAGCAGCAGGCGGCCGCCGCTGTGCTCCACCGTCACGAGCACGCTGCCCTTCACGGGCTGGCCGTCCTTGTCGAGCAGGCGCAGCGACAGCGAGGCGGCGCTCTGGCCATCGGCCGGCAGGCCGTCGCGATCGACGTCGACGATGACGCGGGCCACCGCGGCGGCTGCGCGGTCGGACCGACTGCCTTCGCTGCGGAAGGTCAGGGGCCGCCGGGCGTCCGCCTGCGGATCGCGCGGGTGCAGCGCGGCATCGCCGGCGCTCAGCGGCGTGAAGCGCACATCGGCGGGCGACCCGGTCGGGCCCGTCTGCGCAGCGGCGGCGGGCAGCAGGCCGCCGAGAACGGCCAGCACCGCAAGGTGCAGCGCGCGGCGGCTCATCGCGCCGCTCCAGAGGCGGCCGGGGCCGCGGAAGCCGGGGTGGTCGCCGACGGCGCGGTCACCGGGGCCGATGGCGCC
>JBILSW010000527.1:0-2772 GCA_044371895.1 Rubrivivax sp. | reverse complement strand
GCCCGGGCCGCGCTGGCCACCGGCCAGCGCGAGGGTCCGGCCTTCCAGAAGGCGGTGGCCGATAACCTGATGCAGGCCCTGGAGCCGCTGCGCTTCCAGGTCATCGCCAACGAGGTGCGCGAGTTCAAGTCCAGCGCCGAGGTGATCGGCGAGGCGCTGGTGCTGGGCCAGGTGCGCGAGGTGCTGCAACCCATCGCCACCCGCACCGGCGAACTGAGCTCGGACTTCGCGCCGGCCATTGTCAACGTCCGCTACGGCCTGATCGCTTCGCTGCTGCTGAAGGCGGTGTTCGTCGACGTGTTCACCCGCTACCTGCAGGCGCGCACGGTGGCCAAGGCCGACATCTGGGCCGCGCGCGCGGTGGCGCTGGATGCCGCGCAGCCGTACACGCCGGTGCGCATCGCCGTGTGGGATACAGGCGTCGACACCACCCTGTTCAGGGCGCAGCTGCTGGCCGGCCCCGGCGGCCAGCCGGTGGCCATCGCCTTCGACAAGCACGCCAAACCTTCGAAGAGCCTGCTCGCGCCGCTGACCCCGGACGTGCGCAAGCGCCTGCCCGAGATGGGCGCGCGCACCAAGGGCTTCTCCGACCTGCAGTCCAACATCGACAGCCCGGAGGCCATCGAGGTCAAGAAGTGGCTGTCGGGCCTGCCGCCGGCGGCCTACAAGCTGGCCGTGGAGGAAATGGGCATGATCGGCAACTTCCAGCACGGCACGCACGTGGCAGGCATCGCGCTCGAGGGCAACTCCTTCGCACGGCTCGTCGTGGCCCGGCTGGAGTTCGACTACTGCCTGCAGCCCGAGCCCTGCCCCAGCCGCGGGCAGGCGCTGGCCGAGGCTTTCCAGGACGCGCCGGAGATCCTGTTCGTCGCCGCCGCGGGCAACAGCGGCAACGACCCAGGCTTCGTCGAGCACATCCCGGCCTCGATCGTGCTCCCCAACATGCTGACCGTCGGCGCGGTCGACCTCGCTGGCGACGAGGCCAGCTTCACGAGCTACGGCCCGATGGTCAGGGTGCACGCCAACGGCTACCAGGTGGAGAGCTTCCTGCCGGGCGGGCAGCGCGTGGCGCTCTCGGGCACCTCGATGGCAGCGCCGGCCGTGGCCAACTTGGCGGCCAAGCTGCTGGCCGTCAAGCCTGCGCTGACGCCGCCGGAACTGGTGAAGCTCATCACCGGCACCGCCGAGCCCACGGCCGACGGCCGGCGCTTCCTGATGCATCCCACAAAGGCGCTGGAAGCGGTGCTGAAGTGAAGTCTGAAGGCTCCCTCCGGGCAGGGGGCGCGGACACTCTCAGCGCCGCGACGCCATCCAGATGCTGGGCAGGATCATGGCCGCGCCCACCGCGTGGTACCAACCGGGCGCCTCGCCCAGCAGCAGCCAGGCCAGCCCGGCGCCGTACACAGGCGCCAAGTACAGCATCATGGCCGTTCGCGACGCGCCCAGCTCGCGTTGCAGCAGCGAGTGCGCGCCGTAGCTCAGCAGGCCCGGCACCAGCGCCGCGGTGACCACCAGGCCCGTGGCGGCCCAGCTCCACGAAGGCGTGGGCAGCAGCAGCGCCTCGAGCAGCGCGCCGGGCAGCAGCGCGACGAGGCCGCCCCCGATCACGGCCACCAGCCGCACCAGCGGCGGCAGGGCCGACGGCCAGCGCTTGAGCAGCACCGAGTAGGCCGTCCAGCTCGCGGCGCAGGCCGTGATCCAGAGGTCACCGGCCACGAACTGCACCGCCAGCAGCCGAGCGGGGTCGCCCTTGGTGATGATGAACATCAGCCCCGCCAGGGCCAGCGCCATGCCCAGCCACTGGCGTCGGCTGATGGCCTCGCCGAGCGCCCACGCCGAGGCGGCGGCGATGGTCATCGGCGTCACTGCGTAGATCAGCGCCATGTTGGCGCTGCTGGTGCTGCGGCCGGCCTCGTAGACCCAGGCGCCGCAGATGTACATGCCCAGGAAGCCCAGCGCCAGCAGATGCCACCCCTCGCGGCGCAGGGCGGCGCGGTGCTCGCGCAGCGGCTGCCACACGAAGGCCAGCAGCACGATGCCGGCCAGCAGCCAGCGCCCCGCCGCCAGCGCGTGCGGGGCGACCAGGCCGTCGGCGACGCGGGCGATGACATAGTTGCTGCTCCACAGCAGCGGCACCACCCACAGCAGCAACCGCACCCAGCCTCGGGCGTCCACGCGCGCCGCGAAGCTCACCGGACTACCCTCCGCGCTGCGCGCTCCGGGATGAGCGCTTGGGAGCGGCCCAGCTCGCTCATTCGGCCCTATTCACGCGGGCGTGACGGGTGCCACCAGCGCCGGCTCGGTGGCCATGGTCTCGCCCAGCCGGATGGCGCCGCCCGGCGCCCAGGCCGGGTTCCAGGCCAGCGGGCCGGGCGGCATGAGCATCACGACCGTGCTGCCCAGCAGGAAGCGGCCCATCTCGTCGCCCTGTGCCAGCTCGACGCGCTGGTCGGCGTAGCGCCAATCCCGCACGCTGCCGGGCCGCGGCGGGTTGACCACCCCGTGCCAGCTGGTGGCCATGCTGCCCACCACCGTGGCGCCCACCAGCACCAGCACCCACAGGCGCTGCGCGGGCGGCGCCGCGGGGTCGTCGAACACGCACACCACGCGCTCGTTGCGCGCGAAGAGCCCGGGCACGCCGCGCGCGGTGGCCGGGTTCACCGAATAGAGCGCGCCCGGCACGTGCACCATGCGCAGCAGCCGTCCGGCGCAGGGCATGTGGATGCGGTGGTAGTCCTTCGGGCTGAGGTACAGCGTGGCGTAGTGGCCGTG
>JBILSW010000526.1:0-2781 GCA_044371895.1 Rubrivivax sp. | reverse complement strand
GAGCATTCATGGGTCTGAAACGATTTTGTTCGCCGATCCGGGCTGCCCTGGGCTTGATGGTGGTGGCGCTGGCGGCGTCTTTCTCGCCGCCGGCCGACGCCAACTCGGCCGCCTCGGCCAACAAGCAAAAGGCCAAGCCGGCGGTGGCCGCCAAGAGCAAGGCCAAGCCCAAGGCGCGCCCGGCCACGGCCCGCAAGGCCACGCCGCGCAGCAAGGCCCGGGCCCCGGTGCGGCGGGCGCCGTCGGTCGGCCAGATCACGGGGCTGCACGAGACCGCCGATCCGCTCGACCTGAAGTCCAGCGTCGCGCTGGTCATCGACAAGCAGACCGACGAGGTCCTGTTCAGCAAGAACCCCGAGGCGGTGCTCCCGATCGCCTCCATCACCAAGCTGATGACGGCCCTGGTCGTCGTGGATGCGGGGCTCTCGCTCGACGAGCCGCTGGAGGTCTCGCAGGACGACGTCCGCGGCACCGTGGGCAGCCGCGTGCGCTCGGCCCTGCGCCCCGGCACCCGGCTGAGCCGCGGCGAGTTGATGCATCTGTCCCTGATGTCCTCGGAGAACCGTGCCGCGCACGCGCTGGGCCGTACCTACCCCGGCGGCCTGGGGGCCTTCGTCCGCGCGATGAACCGCAAGGCGGCTGAACTCGGGATGTCCGACACCCGCTACGTCGAGCCCACCGGGCTTTCGGCCGACAACCGCAGCAGCGCTGTCGACCTCGCCCGCCTTGTCCGGGCGGCGTCGGAGCACCCGGTGATCCGCGATCTCTCAACCTCGCTGGGTGCGGTGATCCCCGTCGGCCCGAAGCCGCGGCCCGTGGAGTTCCGCAACACCAACGGCCTGGTGCACAACCCCGAGTGGGGCATCGGCCTGCAGAAGACCGGCTTCATCTCGGCCGCCGGCCGCTGCGTGGTGATGCAGGCCGAACTCGCCGGCCGCCAGCTCATCATGGTGCTGCTCGATTCGGCGGGCCGTTATTCGCGGATCGGCGACGCCGAGCGCCTGCGCAAGTGGCTTTCCGAGCAGTCTCTGCTGCCCGTGTTCGGCCGCCGCGCAGAGCCGCTGCCCGAGCCCGTGACGCCGCAGTCACCGCTGCCGGCCGCACTGACGCCAGTGGGCGGCACGATCCCCAGCCTGCCTGCAGTGGCGCCCTGGACGCCGGTCTCGAAGTCCAGCATCCCGATGCCCGTCATCGACCCGGCCAAGCCTTGGGTGCAGATGCCGGTGCTGCCGCTGCCAAACGCGGAACGCGCGCTGCAGGGCCTAACGGGCAACTAGACGCGGTAGCCCAGGGCGTCGGAGATCTGTCGGGCCGTGTTGCGCACGCGTTCCACCCAGCCCTCATCCAACCGGTCGGTCGGCGCCGATATCGACAGGCCGGCGATCAGCCGGCCTTGGTCGTCGTGGATGCCGGCGGCGATGCAGCGTACGCCCAGCTCGAGTTCCTCGTCGTCGCGCGCGATGCCTGTGGCTCGCACCTGCGACAGCTCGCGCTCGAGCTTGCCGAGCTCGGTGATGCTGTTGCGCGTGTGGCCCGCCAGCCCGGTGCGGGCGGCGTAGGCCCGCACGCGCGCCGGATCATCGTGAGCCAGGAACAGCTTGCCGACCGAGGTCAGGTGCAGCGGCGCGCGGCCGCCGACGGCGCGCACCACCTGCATGCCGGAGCGCTCGCTGTAGGCGCGCTCGATGTAGACGATCTCGTCGCCCTGCCGCAACGACAGGTTCACCGCCTGGTGCGTCAGCTTGTGCAGATCGCGCATCGGTGCCAGCGCGGCCTCGCGCACATCGAGCCGTTCCTTGACGGTGTTGCCCAGCTCGAGAAGCCGCATCCCCAGGCGGTAGGTTCCGGCCTGCGGCCGCTCGACGAATCGCCCGATGGTGAGGTCGTTGAGGATGCGGTGCGCGGTGGACGGGTGCAGGCCGCTGCGTTCGCTGATCTGCTTGAGCGAGAGCGGCTCGTCGGAGGCGGCCAGCAGGTCCAGCAACGAGAAGGCGCGCTCGAGCACCTGGATCGTGGGGGTCGTCGGGGTGTCGGCGGTCATGGGGGCCCGTTGAAGACTCTGCATTTTGCATGGCAAAAATCCGGGCTGCAATACGGGATCTGATGCGGCCTACCAAGCCTTGCGTGACGGCAGGTGCGCTCGCGGTCTGCTTCACCGTGGCGACCGGCAACTCGCCGCCGTCGCAGGAATCACGCGCGCGGCCGATGCCGCCACCGGCCGTGCCGGCATCGGGCGCCCTGGAGGCACCGGCCCGGCGCTGGATCAGCGTGCCGCGGCTGCGCGGTAGGCTGACGGCGGCCGATGTCGGTCTGGTCATCAACGTGAGCGACCCGTACTCGGTGGCCGTGGGCGAGCACTACGTGCAGGCGCGTGGCCTGCTGCCCGAGCAGGTGCTGCGCGTGGAACTGCCTCGCCGCGCCGCCCTGGAGCCCGCCGAGTTCGAGGTCCTGCGCCGGGCCATCGAGTCGCACTTCGGCCCGCGCACGCAGGCCCTGGTGCTGGCCTGGGTTGCGCCGTATGCCGTGGCCTGCAACGCCATCACCGGTGCGCTGGCGCTGGGCCTGGACCTCGGCCTGTGCGCCAACGGCTGCGCGCGGTCGCGCATGTCGGGCTGGTTCAACTCGGCCTCGCACCGGCCGCTGCAGGAGCCTGGCTGGCGCCCCTCTATGCTCCTGGCCGCACCCTCGGTGGAGGCGGCAAGGTCGCTCATCGACCGCGGCGTGGCCGCCGACGGCAGCTTGATGCGCCCGCCCGAACCGCCGGCGCTGGTGCTGCTGCTC
>JBILSW010000067.1:0-9522 GCA_044371895.1 Rubrivivax sp. | reverse complement strand
TGGCCGAGCTGGGTCGCCCGCGCATCGACGTCGTCATGACGCTGTCGGGCATCTTCCGCGACCTGCTGCCGCTGCAGATCCGCATGCTGGCCGAGGCCGCGTGGCTGTGCGCCAGCGCCGACGAGCCCGAGGATCGCAACTTCGTGCGCAAGCACGCGCTGGCCTGGCAGCGCGAGCACGGCGGCGACCTCGAGACCGCCGCGCTGCGCGTGTTCGGCAACGCCGACGGCGCCTACGGCAGTAACGTCAATCTGCTGGTCGACAGCAGCACCTGGCAGGACGAGGACGAACTCGCCGAGGCCTACACCAAGCGCAAGGGCTTCGCCTACGGCCGCGCCGGCAGGCCGGTGGCACAGGCCGCGCTGCTGAACCACGTGCTGGCCGACGTGGCGCTGACTTACCAGAACCTGGACTCGATCGAACTCGGCGTCACCACCATCGACACCTACTTCGACACGCTCGGCGGCATCAGCCGCGCCGTCAAGCGCGCCAAGGTGGCCGGCGGCGCCACGGGGGCGGCGGCCGAGGTGCCGGTGTACATCTCCGACCAGACGCGCAGCGCCGACAGCGGCACCGTGCGCACGCTGTCGGAACAGGTGGCGCTGGAGACCCGCACGCGCATGCTCAACCCCAAGTGGTACGAGGGCATGCTCGAGCACGGTTACGAGGGCGTGCGCCAGATCGAGGCCGGCATCACCAACACCTTCGCGTGGAGTGCCACCACGGGGCAGGTCGCGCCCTGGGTGTACCAGCACCTCACCGAGACCTTCGTGCTGGACCCGGCCATGCGCGAGCGCCTGGCCAGCCTAAACCCCACCGCCAGCGCCAAGGTCGCGAGCCGGCTTCTCGAAGCCTGCGACCGCCAGTACTGGCAACCCGACGCCGCCACGCTCGACGCGCTCCGGCGCGCCGGCGAAGAACTCGAAGACCGCCTCGAGGGCGTGTTCGAGGGTGCCTATCTCAGCAGTCCACAGAGAGCCGCCGCATGAACGTCACCGAGATCCCCGTCACGAACATCACCCGCGGCGCCCGCCCGGCGCCCAACCCCCGCGAAGACGGCGAGGGCAGCGTGCAGGTGCAGCAGGACGCCGGCGTGAAGATCGGCACCGCCAAGGTCTTCGCCATCTACGGCAAGGGCGGCATCGGCAAGAGCACCACCAGCTCGAACCTCAGCGCCGCCTTCAGCAAGATGGGCAAGCGGGTGTTGCAGATCGGCTGCGACCCCAAGCACGACAGCACCTTCACGCTGACGAAGAAGATGCTGCCCACCGTGATCGACGTGCTCGAGACGGTGAACTTCCACGCCGAGGAGCTGCGTCCCGAGGACTTCGTCTTCGAGGGCTACAACGGTGTCATGTGCGTCGAGGCCGGCGGCCCGCCCGCGGGCACCGGCTGCGGCGGCTACGTGGTGGGCCAGACGGTGAAGCTGCTCAAGGAGCACCACCTGCTGGAGGACACCGACGTGGTGATCTTCGACGTGCTGGGCGATGTCGTGTGCGGCGGCTTTGCCGCCCCGCTGCAGCACGCCGAGCGGGCGATGATCGTCACGGCCAACGACTTCGACTCGATCTTCGCGATGAACCGCATCGTGCAGGCCATCGGCGCGAAGGCCAAGAACTACCGCGTACGCCTGGGCGGCGTGATCGCCAACCGCAGCGCCGGCACCGACCAGATCGACAAGTACAACGCGCGCACCGGCCTGAGGCTGGCCGCGCACCTGCCCGACCTCGATGCCATCCGCCGCAGCCGGCTGAAGAAGTGCACGATCTTCGAGATGGACGCCACGCCCGAGATCGAGGCGGTGCAGAAGGAGTACCTGCGCCTGGCCGCTTCGATGTGGCTGGGGCCCGATCCCCTGCCGGCGGTGCCGCTGAAGGACCGGGAGATCTTCGACCTCCTGGGCTATGACTGAGCCGGGGCGCGCAGTCATGTCGTCCGCAGACACCTACACCCGCCGCCGCGGCGAGATCGAGCACTACTTCGACCGCACCGCGGCCGACACCTGGGCCCGCCTGACCAGCACCGCCCCCGTGAGCCGGGTGCGCGCTACCGTGCGCGCCGGCCGCGACCGCATGCGCGACACGCTGCTGGCCTGGTTGCCCGCCGACCTGCGGGGCCAGCGCGTGCTCGACGCGGGCTGCGGCACCGGCAGCTTCGCCATCGAGCTGGCGCGGCGCGGCGCGCAGGTGCTGGCCATCGACCTGAGCCCGCAGCTGGTCGACGTCGCGCGCGAGCGCTGCCTCGCGCAGCTGAAGGCCGAGGGCGCGCCGGGCTCGATCGACTTCCGCAGCGGCGACATGAGCGACCCCGCCCTCGGCGCCTTCGACCACGCGGTCGCGATGGACTCGCTGATCCACTACCGCACGGCCGATGCCGTGCGGGTGCTCGGCCGGCTGGCCGAACGCACCGAGGGCTCGATGGTGATCACCTTCGCGCCGGCGAGCCCGCTGCTGTGGGCCTTCTACGGCGTGGGCAAGCTGTTCCCGCACAGCGACCGCTCGCCCAGCATCGTGCCGGTGTCGCAGGCCGCGCTGGCCCGGCATATGCAGGCCCAGCCCGCCATGGCCGGCTGGCAGCTGGCCGGCACGCAGCGCATCGCCAGCGGCTTCTACACCTCGCAGGCCTACCGGCTTCAGAGGGGCGACGCCTGAGCATGGACCTCGCCCGCGTCGTCCTGGGCCTGATCCGCCGCCGCGGCCGCGTCGACTGGGGCGGCGTGGCCACGCGCTACCTGCCGTTCGCCGACGTCGCCACGCCCGAGCTGCCGCTGGCGCAGCTGGTGCGGCTGGCGCTGTTCCAGGTGAGCGTGGGCATGGTCACCGTGCTCACCGTGGGCACGCTCAACCGCGTGATGATCGTCGAGATGGGCGTCGGCGCCTGGCTTGTGAGCCTGATGGTGGCCCTGCCGCTGCTGTTCGCGCCCTTCCGCGCGCTGGTGGGCTTCAAGTCCGACCAGCACCGCAGCGCCCTGGGCTGGCGCCGCATCCCCTATGTGTGGTTCGGCAGCGGCGCGCTGTTCGCGGGGCTGGCCATCATGCCCTTTGCGCTGGTGCTGCTGACAGGCGAGACCACCGTGCAGCTGGTGGCTGGCCACGTGGCGGCCTCGGTCGCCTTCCTGCTGGCCGGCGCCGGCGCGCAGACGGTGCAAACCGCCGGCCTGGCGCTGGCCACCGACCGCGCCACCGACGCCACGCGCCCGCGCGTGGTGGCGCTGATGTACGTGATGCTGCTGCTGGGCATGGTCGGCAGCGGCGCCGTCTTCGGTCTGCTGCTGGCCGAATACACGCACACGCGCCTGGTGCAGGTGGTGCAGGGCACGGCCGTCGTCTGCCTGGTGCTCAACGCCATTGCCGTGTGGAAGCAGGAGGCCCGCGACCGCGACCGCGCGAAGGCGCCGCCCGACGCCACGCCCTTCTCGCAGCGCTGGGCGCAGTTCGCACGGCGCGGCCGCGTCGCCCGTTTCCTGCTCGCCGTGGGTCTGGGCACGGCGGCCTTCAACATGCAGGACATCATCCTCGAGCCCTATGGTGGCGAGGTGCTGGGCCTGAGCGTGGGCCAGACCACGGGGCTGACGGCCATCATGGCCGCCGGGACCTTGTGCGCGTTCGCCTGGGCGGCGCGGCGCCTGCTGCGCGGCACCTGCCCGCGAAGGCTGGCGGCGCACGGCCTGCTCGTGGGCCTGGTGGCGTTCTCGCTCGTGGTGTTCGCCGAGCCGCTGGAATCGTCCCTGACTTTCCGCGCCGGGGTGGCCCTGATCGGCTTCGGCGGCGGCCTGTTCTCGGTGGGCACGCTCAGCGCGGCCATGTCGATGGACAGCGGCGGTCTGCACGGCATGGTGCTCGGTGCCTGGGGCGGCGTGGTCGCCACCGCCGCCGGCCTGAGCGTGGCCCTGGGCGGTGCGCTGCGCGATGCCGTCGGCCACCTCGCGATGAGCGGCTCGCTCGGCGAGGCGCTCGCGATGCCGGCCACCGGCTATGCCTTCGTCTACCACCTCGAACTCGCGCTGCTGTTCGCGACGCTGGCCGTGCTCGGCCCGCTCGTGACGCGGCGGCGCACCACCACCCCGCCAACGACCGAGGCCAGCGGCTCCGAGCCGCGCCGCTTCGGGCTGGCGGACTTTCCGGGTTGAGCAGTTCCCGAGACCCGCCCACACGGCCACTTCGCACGCCAACCCTCCAAGGAGCCAACCCATGGGAACCGGAGCCATCACTGGATACGTCGACGTCGCACAGCTCGTGCTGTACGTCTTCTGGATCTTCTTCGCCGGCCTCATCTACTACCTCGCCCGCGAGAACCGGCGCGAGGGCTACCCGCTGGAAACGCACCGCGGCACCACGCACGACGGCTGGATCGGCGTGCCCGCGCCGAAGACCTACCTGCTGCGCGACGGCAGCGAGATCCAGGTGCCCTCGGGTTCGGCCGGCGCGCAGAACGTGCAGGCCGAGCGCACCTACGACAACGAAGGCTCGCCGCTCGATCCCGTCGGCAACCCGCTGCTGGCCGGCCTGGGCAGCGGCGCCTGGGCGGCGCGGGCCGACCACCCCGACCTCGACGCCCACGACCAGCCCAAGATCCGGCCGCTGGCGATGTTCCCCGAGATGAGCGTCAGCAAGAACGATCCCGATCCGCGCGGCATGCAGGTGCTCGACCCGTACGGCGAGAGCGCCGGAACGGTTCGCGAGCTCTGGGTCGACGCGCCCGAGATGATGTTCCGCTTCCTGGATGTCGAGCTGGCCGACGGCAGTCGCCGCGCCCTGGTGCCGATGACCTTCTGCCGCATCACGCGCGAGGCTGTCTACGTCCATGCGCTGCTGGCGCACCAGTGGGCCGACGTGCCGGCCACCCGGTCGCCCGACAGCATCACGCTGCTCGAGGAAGAGAAGATCGCTGCCTACTTCGGAGCCGGCCTGCTGTTCGCCGAGCCCAAGCGCACGGAGCCGCTGGTATGAAGCCCGCGGCAGCCGCCTTCGCGAAGGCCCCGCACCGGGGCCAGGAGCATGAGTTCGAGCCGCAGTTCGGGCTTCCTGAACGACTGCCTGCCAGCGAGCGGCTGCTGTGGCAGGGCCAGCCCCTGCCGGGCCTGGTGGCGCGGCGGCTGTACCACCTGCCGCTGGTCACCGCGTATTTCGGCGTGATGCTGGCGTGGCGCATCGGTACGCAGCTGCAGGACGGCCTGCCGCTGCTGGCCGCGCTGCGCGGCTCGCTGGTGCTGGCGCTGCTGGCCGCGGTGGCCATCGGCATCCTGGCCACCCTGGCGCGGCTGACGGCGAGCACCACGGTCTACACGCTGACCGACAAGCGCGTCGTCATGCGTATCGGCATCGTGCTGACCGTCACCTACAACCTGCCGCTCAGGCACCTCGACGCCGCCCACCTGCTGGCCCTGAAGGGCAGCCAGGGCGAGATCGCGCTGCAACTGCGCGGCGACACCCGCATCGCCTACCTGCACCTGTGGCCGCACGCGCGGCCCTGGCTCTTCGCGAAGCCCCAGCCGATGCTGCGCTGTCTGGCCGACGCGCAGGGCGTGTCGCGGCTGCTCGCCGACGCGTGGGCCGCCGCCAACGAGCAGGCCGCGCGCCCCGAGGCCACGAGCGAACCGGCGTCCCTCGAGCTGCAGCCGCAGGGTCAGGTCGCGTGAACGCCGGCAGCGTCCACGCAAGTCCCGAGCGGATCCCGCGCTGGCTGGTGCGCGGCATCGGCGCACTGCTGCTGCTGGTGCTGGGCAGCGTCGGGCTGATGCGCCTGAACGGGTTCAGCCCGACGGTGCAGCCCGCCTCGGCGCTCGCCTCGCGCACGCTCGCGTTCGCCGACGCCCCTGACGGCGCCGTGCGCGTGAGCGACGCCGCCAGCGGCGAAGTGCTGGCCGAACTGCGCGGCGAGCAGGGCTTCCTGCGCGGCGTGCTGCGCGGGCTGGCCCGCGAGCGCCGCGCCCAGGGCGTCGGCGCCACCACGCCCTACACGCTGAGCCTGCACGCCGACGGCCGGCTGCTGATCACCGACCCCCACACCGGGCAGCGCATCGACCTCGCGTCGTTCGGCCCCGACAACGCGGCCGTGTTCGCGCGCTGGCTTCCCGCCGGCGCGCTGCAGGCGCTGAAGACCCCGCCACAGGAGAAGTAGTCCATGAGCACCACCCAAGCCATTGCCAGCACCGACGCGGTGATGCAGCGCGCCAAGACCGAGAACCTGATCTCGCCGCGCTTCTACACCACCGACTACGCGGCCATGGACCGCCTGGACGTGAGCGCGCTGCGCGCCGAGTGGGACGCCATGCTTGCCGAGTACGAGGGCGACAACAACCACGATCACTTCAAGCGTGACGAGGCCTTCGCGTCCGAGGTGAAGCCGCTGCCGCCCGAGCTGCACCAGGAGTTCCTGGACTTTCTGATCACCAGCATCACCAGCGAGTTCAGCGGCTGCGTGCTCTACAACGAGATCCGCAAGAAGGTCGACAACCCGGACATCAAGCAGCTGATGACCTACCTGACGCGCGACGAGTCGCGCCACGCGAACTTCATCAACTACTCGCTGCGCGACTACGACCTGGCTGTCGACCTGCAGGCTCTGAAGGCCAGCAAGGCCTACACCTACTTCAAGCCCAAGTACATCTTCTACGCCACCTACCTGAGCGAGAAGATCGGCTACGCGCGATACATCACCATCTACCGTCAGCTCGAGCGGCGCCCCGAGCTGCGCTTCCACCCCATCTTCCGGTGGTTCGAGCGCTGGTGCAACGACGAGTTCCGCCACGGCGAAAGCTTCGCGCTGATCATGCGCGCCAACCCGCAGCTGCTGCGCGGCGGCAACGTGCTGTGGATCCGCTTCTTCCTGCTGGCGGTGTACGCGACGATGTTCGTGCGCGACCACACGCGCCCGGTGCTGCACCGCGCCATGGGGCTGGAGCCCGACGAGTTCGACTACCGCGTCTTCGACATCACCACCGAGATCAGCAAGCAGGTGTTCCCGGTGTCGCTGGACACCGACTCGCCGGCCTTCCGCCGGGGCCTGGCATTGCTGGTGGAGGCGCGCATGGCCTTCGACGCCGGCGCGGCGCGCGGCGGCCTCGGCGGCCGACTGCAGCAGGCGGGTGCGGCGCTGAAGGGGGCCTGGCACTTCGCGAAGCTGTACCTGCACCCAGTGAAGAAGCACGCGCTGCCGGCGCAGATCCGCGTCGCGCCGGTGTGGTGAGGACGGCCTGGACCGGAGCCTGATGATGGAGTACGCCCTGCCCCCGATCGCCGCGGTGCTGCTATGGTGGCTGGGCACGGGCGTGGTGATCCTGCTCGACCGCCTGCCCGCAAGCCGCGGCGGCCAAAAGACCGTGACGTTCGTCGCCGCCAGCAGCTTCGCCATCGCCGCGCTGGCCTGCATTGGCCAGACGGCGCAGAGCCTGGGCGTCGGGGCGGCCTACGCCGGCTTCGTCTGCGCCGTGGTTCTGTGGGGCTGGCACGAGCTGGCCTTCCTAGGGGGCTGGCTGACCGGGCCGCGACGCGTTTCCGCCACCCTCGGCGCACGTGGGCTGGCCCGCTTCGGCCAGGCGCTGCAGGTGCTGCTGTGGCACGAGCTGGCTCTGCTGGCCACCGCCCTGGCGCTGTGGCTGTGGCTGGGCACGAGCGCCAACCCCACGGCGGCCTGGACCTTCACGCTGCTGTACGCCATGCGCGTATCGGCCAAGCTCAACCTGTACCTGGGCGTGCGCAACCTGGCCCTGGACTTCCTGCCGCCCCGCCTGCTCTACCTGGGCAGCTACTTCCGCCAGCGACCCTTCAATGCGCTGATGCCGTGGTCGCTGCTGAGCGCCGCGGTGGTGACGGGATGGCTGATCCACGGCGCGCAGGCCACCACGGGCGGCGCGCAGGCCGCCCACCTGCTGCTGGCCTCTCTGCTGACGCTGGCCCTCGTCGAACACCTGATGATGGTGCTGCCGCTGGAACCCTCGGCGCTCTGGCGCTGGGCGCTGCGCCGGCCCGTGGAGGCCCGATCGTGAACACCAACCCCAGCGGCAGCGGCACGGCGCTCGTCATCGGCAGCGGATTCGGTGGCCTCGCAGCCGCCATCCGGCTGAGCGTGCGCGGCTGGCGCGTGCAGGTGCTCGAGCGCCTGCCGCAGCCGGGCGGCCGCGCGCGCGTGCACGAGCAGGACGGCTTCCGCTTCGACGCCGGCCCCACCATCATCACGGTGCCGCAGCTGTTCGTGGAGTTGTGGCAGCTGGCCGGTCGGCGCTTCGGCGACGACGTCACGCTCAAGGCCCTGCACCCCTACTACCGCGTGCGCTTCGACGACGGCCGGTGGTTCGACTACAGCGGCGACAACGCCGCCATGCGCGCCGAGGTGGCGCGCTTCGACCCGGCCGACCTGCCCGGCTTCGACGCCCTGGCCCGCGAAGCCGACGTCTGCTACCGCGAAGGCTTCGAGAAGCTCGGCCCCGTGGCCTTCGACAGCCTGACGCAGTTGATCGTGGCCATCCCGAACATGGTGCGCATGAAGGGCTGGCACACCATCTGGCAGATGGTGTGCAGGCACCTGCGGAACCCCTACCTGCGCGTGGTGTTCAGCTTCCACCCGCTGCTGATCGGCGGCAACCCGCTGAAGGTCACGAGCAGCTACGCGCTGATCCACACGCTGGAGCGCCGCTTCGGCGTGCACTGGGCCATGGGCGGCACGGGCGCACTCATCAAGGCCATGGTCGCCCTGTTGGCCGACCGCGGCGTGCCCACGCGGTGCGGCGCCGATGTGAAGCGCATCCTCGTCGAGGACGGCCGTGCCGCGGGCGTGGAACTGGCCAGCGGCGAACGCATCGCCGCCGACATCGTGGTGAGCAACGCTGACGCCGCCTGGACGTACAAGCACCTGCTGCCAGACGCCAGGCGCCGCACCTGGACGGACCGCAAGCTCGCACGCGCCAAGTACTCGATGAGCCTGTTCGTCTGGTACTTCGGCACCAACCGGCGCTACGACGACGTACCGCACCACCAGATGGTGCTGGGCCCGCGCTACGAGGGGCTGCTGACCGACATCTTCCTGAAGCACAAGCTCACCGAAGACTTCAGCCTGTACCTGCACCGGCCCAGCGCCAGCGACGACAGCGTGGCGCCGCCGGGACACGACTGCTTCTATGCGCTGTCGCCCGTGCCGCACCTGGACAGCGGCGTGAACTGGGCCCGCGAGGCCGAGGCCTACCGTGCCCGCGTGCAGCGCCGCCTCGAGCAGACCGTGCTGCCGGATCTGGGGCGGCACGTCGTCACCTCCCGAGTCACGACGCCGCAGCAGTTCCACGACGACCTGCTGTCCTACAAGGGGGCGGCCTTCGGCATGGAGCCGCGGCTGCTGCAGAGTGCATGGTTTCGACCCCACAACCGCAGCGAAGAGCTGCCGGGCCTGTTCCTCGTGGGCGCCGGCACGCACCCGGGCGCAGGCGTGCCGGGCGTGCTGATTTCAGCGCAGGCCCTGGAGACCGTGCTGCCCCCGCTGCCCCGCATGCCGGCCGTTCCCGCGGTGCCGGCGCGGCCCTTGCCCCGGCCC
>JBILSW010000525.1:0-2785 GCA_044371895.1 Rubrivivax sp. | reverse complement strand
CGCGTCCTCCCCACTTAGCCCGGACCCGCCCCCATGCCCCTGCCCAAGCCGCCATCAAAGAAGGGTGACCTGCTGCCTGCCGCCGACTACGAGGCGCAGGCGGCGCCTCGCGCCGAGAAGCGCTCGGTGAAGTCGCGGGCTGCCGGCGCCGCACTGGCGCCGCTGGAACTGCGCGGCGGCGGCCTCGCTCCAGCCTCGCGACCCGTGGCGGCCACCGCCGCGACCGCCCCCGCTGCCGCGGCGCCCCGTGCCCCCGCCGAACCGCGCGCCCGGCCGCGCAAGCCGCGCAGCACGGGCCCGTCGAAGCTGTTCGTGCTAGACACCAACGTGCTGATGCACGACCCGGCCAGCCTGTTCCGCTTCGAGGAGCACGACGTGTTCCTGCCCATGATCACGCTGGAGGAACTCGACGGCCACAAGAAGGGCATGAGCGAGGTGTCGCGCAACGTGCGCCAGGTCAGCCGCGAACTCGACGCGCTCGCCAGCTTCGACAAGGGTGCCGGCGGCAGCGACGCCGCCGAGGGCATCCCGCTGGCCAAGACCGGGCACCGCGAGGCCGGCGGCAAGCTGTTTTTCCAGACCACTCTGCTCGACGTGAAGCTGCCCGCCGGCCTGCCCCAGGGCAAGGCCGACAACCAGATCCTGGGCGTCGTGCAGAGCCTGCGCGAGCGCTACCCCGCCCGCGAGGTGGTGCTGGTGTCCAAGGACATCAACATGCGCGTGAAGGCGCGCGCGCTGGGCCTGCCGGCCGAGGACTACTTCAACGACAAGACGCTGGAAGACGGCGACCTGCTGTACACCGGCGTCATGGCCCTTCCCGCCGACTTCTGGGAGCGCCATGGCAAGACCATGGAGAGCTGGCAGCAGGGCGGCTACACCTACTACCGCATCAGCGGGCCGCTGGTGCCGGCACTGCTGATCAACCAGTTCGTCTACCACGAGGTGCCGGGCGGGCCCAACCTCTACGCCCGCGTCACCGAGATCACCGGCAAGACCGCCGTGCTCAAGACGTTGCGCGAGTACACGCATGGCAAGAACGCCGTCTGGGGCGTGACGGCGCGCAACCGCGAGCAGAACTTCGCGCTGAACCTGCTGATGGACCCGGACTGCGACTTCATCACGCTCACCGGCACCGCCGGCACCGGCAAGACGCTGATGACGCTGGCCGCGGCCCTGAGCCAGGTGCTCGATGACCGTCGCTACAGTGAGATCATCGTCACCCGCGTGACCGTGCCGGTTGGCGAGGACATCGGCTTCCTGCCCGGCGACGAGCAGGAAAAGATGGGCCCCTGGATGGGCGCGCTCGACGACAACCTCGAGGTGTTGGCGCGCACCGACAGCGGTTCCGGCGAATGGGGCCGCGCGGCCACCAACGACCTCGTGCGCAGCAAGATCAAGATCAAGAGCCTGAACTTCATGCGCGGGCGCACGTTCCTGAGCAAGTTCGTCATCATCGACGAGGCGCAGAACCTGACGCCCAAGCAGATGAAGACGCTGATCACGCGTGCCGGCCCCGGCACCAAGATCGTCTGCCTGGGCAACCTGGCGCAGATCGACACGCCCTACCTCACCGAGGGCTCGAGCGGCCTCACCTACGCCGTCGACCGCTTCAAGGGCTGGCCGCACGGCGGCCACGTGACGCTGGCGCGCGGCGAGCGCTCGCGGCTGGCGGACTACGCCTCGGACGTGCTGTAGCGCCGCACTTCACTCGTCGCCACGCACGCGCCAGAAGCTGGCGAAGCGCGGCAGGCCGTCGTCGGTGCGGCCCTGGTGGCGGAAGCTCACGCGGCTGCCCACGGGCGGGGGCGACGCGCGCTCGGCGTCGCTGAAGCCCGTGCCCAGGCGGAAGCTGCGGCCGTCGGGCAGGCGCACCCGCAGCGCGCCCAGGCGGCCCTCGTGGCGGCCGCGGCCGGGCAGGTGCGCCACGACCACGCCCTCCGCATCCGTCCAGGGCGTGAGCTTGAGCAGGTCGGCGCTGCGACCCGCGCGCCACGGCGCGGCGGCACGGTGCAGCATCAGCCCCTCGCCACCGGCCTGCATCACGGCGTCGAGTTCGCGCGCCAGCGCGGCCGGGTCGGGCAGCCTCCGCTGGGCGACGGCCTGCAAGAAGGGCCGGCGGAGCGAGGACGCCAGCGTGGCCAGGGCCTCGGCGCGCTGCGCGAAGGGCCGGGGGTCGCCCGGCAGGTCGAAGAGCGCGTAGTGCAAGCCGCGCCAGGCCGCGTCGTCGGGCGTGGCGCGGCGGACCACCCCCACGGTGGCCTCGAAGCCACCACGGCCCAGCCACAGCTCGCCATCCAGCGGCTGCGGCGGCAGCGCGGCGGTGAACCAGGCGGGCGCCATGATGTCCGTGCCACTGCGGAACCGCAGCCGCGCGCCGTCCCACAGCGCGCGCACGCCGTCGAGCTTCTCGCTCACCAGGTAGCCGGCTGGGTCGATGCCCTCCGGCGCGTCCTGGGCCAGCATGGGCGCCAGCGGTGCTGCGGCCCGTGCAACCAGGGCCGGGCTCAGCGCCAGCGTGGCGAGGGACAGGATGGCGTGACGGCGCGGCAGCGGCATGGCGGGGCTCCTCGTGGGCGGGGAGCCGCAGTCTTGGCCGCGCCGGGCCATAGCGGCATCCCCCGCGGGGGCCGTCCCGGCACCCTCGCCCGGGCGCCCCCGGGCGGGGCGCCGCGCCGCCCGGGGAGGACTCAGAGCCTGAGAAGCATTCGGTCGCCACAGGCACAGCGGTCGACGCTCGACGGGATGCGGTGGCCTGTGATGGGCAGGCCCGCTTGCGAGGTTGAGG
>JBILSW010000524.1:0-2788 GCA_044371895.1 Rubrivivax sp. | reverse complement strand
CCAGGGGCGCGACGATCTGGTGCGCGCCGCCGTGGCCCGACAGCTGGACATCGAGGCCCAGTTGCCCGTCCTCGAAACCACCCTGGGTGAACAGACGCGCCAGGAAGCCGAGCTGCAAGGCTTCGTCGCCGCCCTGCTGGCCAAGCGGCGCGAGATGGAGACGGCCCTGGCGGAGTTCCGCCGCAGCCGCTCGGCGGCAGCCGCCACCCGCGGTGGCGGTGCCGCACCGAACTCCGCCGAACACCGCATGGACCAGGTCGCGGGCGCTTTCGACCGGCTTTACGAGCGCCAGACGGGCCTGGCGGGCACGGCCCGCAGCGTCGGCCTGCAGCAGGCGGCGCAACTGAAGGAGCTCGACGACCTGGTGCGCAACAACAAGATCGCCGAGCGCCTGGCGCAGCTCAAGGCCGGCAGGGCAGGCAAGCCGTGAGCCTGTTCACGGCCCCCGAGACGCTGCCGTTCGGCGTCGGCTTCGGTCTGATCGTCGGCATCGCGCTGCTGGAAGGCTTCGGCATGCTGGTCTCGCTGAGCCCGAGCAACCTGATCGACGACTGGCTGCCCGACGTCAGCGGCGACGGTGCGCTCGACCGCGTGCTCGGGTGGCTGCACGTCGGGCGCGTGCCGGCCCTCGTGCTGCTGCTGCTGTTCCTGGCCGGGTACGTGCTGTTCGGCTACGGCCTGCAGATGGTGGCCCACGGGCTGCTCGGCGGCTACCTGCCGGCCTGGATGGCCGGGCTGCTGGCCGTGCCTTCGGGCATGGCCACGGTGCGCGGGCTCGGTGCGCTCATCGCCCACATCGTGCCGCGCGACGAAACCAGCGTCGTCAGCGAGCAGAGCCTGGTCGGCCGCGTTGGCGTGGTCACCGCGGGCGTGGCGCGCCGGGGCCTCGCGGCACAGGCGCGGGTCCGCGACGCGCTCGGCCGGTCGCACTACCTGATGGTTGAGCCCGACCTCGACGACGAGGTGTTCGAGGAAGGCGCGCAGGTGCTCATCGTCCGCAAGGCCGGCGCGTTCTTCCGCTGCATCGCCAATCCGCACCCGGGCCTGATGTAGCCCGCAAAGCAAGGTCCAACCTCAAGAGGGAGTTGAAGAGATGGGACAAATGATCGAGATCCTCGTGCTGGCGGGCATGGCCCTGGTGGCCCTGCTGGTCATCGGCGTCGTGTTCGCCCGCCTGTACAAGCGCAGCACCAAGGAGACCGCCTTCGTGCGCACCGGCCTGGGCGGGCAGAAGGTCATCATGGACGGCGGCGCCATCGTGCTGCCCGTGTTCCACGAGCGCGTGCTGGTCAACATGAACACGCTCAAGCTGGAGGTTCTTCGTCGCGAGCGTGAGAGCCTGATCACCAAGGACCGCATGCGCGTCGACGTGACGGCAGCCTTCTTCGTGCGCGTGAAGCAGACCGAGGAATCGGTCAGCATCGCGGCCCAGACGCTGGGTGCACGCACCATGAGCCCCGACGAGCTCAAGGCCCTGGTGGAGGACAAGTTCGTCGACTCGCTGCGCGCCACGGCGGCGACGATGACGATCCAGGAACTGCAGGACAAGCGCCGCGACTTCGTGCAGGCAGTGCAGAACGCGGTGGCCGAAGACCTTGAGAAGAACGGCCTCGAGCTCGAGTCGGTGTCGCTGACCAGCCTGGACCAGACCGACAAGCAGTTCTTCAACCCGAACAACGCCTTCGACGCCGAGGGCCTGACGCGCCTGACCGAGCAGACCGAGGCCCGCCGCAAGCAGCGCAACGACGTGGAGCAGGACACCGAGGTGCAGGTGCGCGCCAAGAACCTGGAGGCCACGCGCAAGAAGCTCGACATCGAGAAGGACCAGGAGTTCGCGACGCTGTCGCAGAAGCGCGAAGTCGAGATCACGCGCGCAGAGCAGGCGGCGCTGATCGCCTCGCAGCAGGCCGAGCGCAGCCGCGAGGCCGAGGCCGCCAAGATCGAGGCCGAGCGCCAGGTGAGCCAGAAGCGCATCGAGGCCGACCGCGAGATCAAGTCGGCCGAGATCGAGAAGAACTTGGTCGTGCAGACGCGCGAGATCGAGCTCGAGCGCAAGACCGAGACCCAGCGCGCCGAACAGCGCAAGCAGGTCGAGATCGCGCGGCAGGAGATGCAGATCGCCATCGCCAACAAGTCCCGCGAGCAGAGCGATGCCGATGCCGCGGCCAACGTGGCGCGCGCCGAGGCCGTGAAGGCCGAGGAGACGGTGAACACGGCGCGCCAGGTGGCGGTGGCCGAGCGCGACAAGGCGATCCAGCTCATCGAAGCCGCCAAGGACGCCGAGCAGAACGCCATCGCCGTGAAGGTGGCGGCGTCGGCCGAGAAGGAAGCGGCGCTCGACCGCGCCGAGGCGATCACGATCGAGGCCCGGGCCCGCCAGGCCGCGGCGCTGGCGGAGGCCGAGGGCAAGAAGGCCATCAACGAGGCCCTGAACACGCTGTCTGCGGCGCAGATCGACTTGCAGGTTCGCTCGTTGCTGCTGCAGCAGCTGCCGACGATCCTGGAGAAGGCCGTGCAGCCGATGGAGAAGATCGACTCGATCCGCATCGTCCAGGTGGGCGGCCTGCCTGGGGGTGCCGGCGGTGCCGGCGGCCCCGGCAGCGCCGCGGGCGCGACCTTCCCCGAGCAGGTGATGAACTCGGCGATGCAGTACCAGATCGCTAAGCCCATCGTGGACGCGGTGATGAAGGACGCCGGGCTCTCCAACGAAGGCATCACCGGCTTCGCACAGGCGCTGGCGGGAATGATGGCCAAGCCCGCGAGTCCTCCGGACGCCTGAGGGCACGTC
>JBILSW010000523.1:0-2790 GCA_044371895.1 Rubrivivax sp. | reverse complement strand
GGATGTGGCCTACCCGTTGGAGGCCATAGGCCAGCTCTACCGCGACCGCGCCGACTCGGAGAACGCCTTCGACGAGCTGAAGAACCAGTGGGGGCTCGGGGGCTTCACCACGCAGGACATCAACCGCTGTCAGACCGTGGCCCGGGCGTGTGCGCTGGTCTACAACTGGTGGAGCTGGTACTGCCGGGCGGCGCACCCAACGGGCCGGCTGGAAGCCATCACCAGCCGGCCGCTGCTGCTGGCCGCGGTGGGCAAGGCGGCCAGCCACGCCAACCAGACCACGCTGTACCTGACGCCCCTGCATGGACGGGCCGACGTGCTCAAGCGGCTAATCACCAACATCGGCGCGGCCTTACAGCACGTCAGGACAGCTGCGGAGCAGTTCAAGGACCTGGACCGTTGGGGCTGCCTGCTGCGCTACATCAGCGACCGCATTGCGCCCATCATCGGGCCGCCACAGCCGCTGTCGGGGCTGCCAGCGACTGGGTAACTGCCGGATCTAGGCTGCCCTGAAGGAGGCCTGCGTGGAGGAGGCACGTGCGCTGATCGCCGAGCAGGGGCTGGAGCGGCTGAGCCTGCGCGAGGTGGCGCGGCGCCTGGGCGTGTCACACCAGGCGCCCTACAAGCACTACCCGAGCCGCGACCACCTGCTGGCCGAGCTGATCCGCCGCTGCTTCGGCGAGTTCGCGGCCTTCCTCGACGCGCGCACGCCCGAGCCCGAGCCCTGGGCCCACCTGGCCGCCCTGGGCGAGCGCTACCTGCGCTACGCCGACGAGCACCCACTGGAGTACCGGCTGATGTTCGGCGCGCCCTGGCCGCAGGCCGAGGACGGCCAGGCCTGGACGGCCCTGGTGGCCGACGCCGTGCACGCCCTCGACGTGCTGCGTGGCGTGCTGCGTCGGCTGCACGGCAGCGGTGCCGCGCAGCGCGCCGCGGTGGACCTTGACGCTATGGCCATCTGGTCAGCGCTGCATGGACTGGCCACCCTCGCGCAGGCCGATGTGATGGGCCACCTGCGCCTGGCGCCCCGCGTGCCGGGCCGGGTGCAGGGCCACGTGATGGCCATGGTGGGCCACGCGCCGCGGGCGCGGCTGGTGCGCTGAGTGGGCGGCCCGCGCGGAATCAGGCCAAGCCGCGTTCGGCCAGCACGGCCCGCATCTCGTCCGTGAGGTGGTCGTCGTCCTCGGGCGGGGGCGCGCCGTCGGCCAGCAGCAGGCGCAGCACCTCGGCGTAGTCGCCGCCCGGCACCGGCTCGTGGCAGCCGGCGTGCAGGCAGCTGCCCAGGGCATCGCCGCCGTAGCCGTTTCTCTCGTGCCAGCGGGCGCCGTGCTGCAGCAGCAGCGCCACCATGGCGGCGTCGCCGCGGAACGCGGCCTGGTTGAGCGCGCTGGCCTGCCAGGGGCCGGGCACCGCCACCGGCCAGCCCAGCGCCAGCATCAGCCGTACCGAGGCCATCGCGCCGCGCTGCGCCTGTTCGGGCAGCAGCGTGCGGGCGGCGGGTTCGGCGGCGGCGGCGCAGGCGGCCAGGAAACGCTCGTGCCGGCCCTCGGGCGGCCGCAGCCCGTTGGCGGCCAGCCAGGCCAGCACGTCGCTGCGCCCGGCGCGCGCGGCATGCCAGGCCAGCGTGTGGCCGTGGGCGTCGGTGGCGGCGGCATCGGCGCCGTGCTGCACCAGCAGTTCCAGGTGGGCCAGCGAGCGCCCGCGCGCCACCGCGTGGTGCAGCGGGCGTGTGCCGCCCACGCCGGGCGAGCACTCGTTGGCGTCGGCGCCGAGCGCCAGCGCCTGCCGCAGGTGATCGAGCGGCTCGAAGTCGAGCTGGCGGAACAGCGCGTTGGTGCCTGGCCAGCGCGCGCCGGCAGCCACCAGCGCGGCCACGATGCGGCGATCGTCCTGTTCGACGGCGTGGTACAGCGACTCGTTGTCGTTGGGCTCGGCGCCGGCCGCCAGCAGGCGCTGCACCATCGCGGCGCTGCGCGCGCGGGCCACCGCGCCGTACAGCACGGGCAGCGGGCGCTCCGGCAGCTCGGGGTCGGCCAGGCCGGCATTGGCGTCGGCCCCGGCGGCCAGCAGCGCCTCGGCCGCGGCGCACAGCGCAGCCTCGTGGGCGGCGCCTTGCGTGGCCAGCGACGAGAACGCCACCAGCGCCAGCGGTGGCGCCTGCCAGGGGCCGAGCGGGCGGCGCGGGTCGATGCCCTGCACGTCGCCCTGCAGCAGCCGCAGCGCCTGGTGGCGCAGGCCGGGGCGGCTGTGCAGCAGCGCCAGCGCCTGCGCCGGCCGCGGCGCCGCGTAGCCCCGGCCCAGCGCCAGCACGAGCACGCGCTCGACGAAGGCCTCGTCGTGCAGCGCCAGCGCGCGGCGGTGCTCGACCTCGTCCATCAGCCGCGCCCAGCTGGCCAGGCCCAGTTCGCGTGCGAGGACGAGCTGCGCCTGCGCCAGCCGGGGCGGCGGCGGCAGCGCGTGCGGTGCGGCGCGGGCCAGTGCGGCCGGATCGCCGCGTTGCCAGGCGTGCAACAGCTCGCGCGCCTGGCGGCGCAGCTGGTCGGCGTCGGGGTGATCGGGCAGCATGCGCTCGGCGCGGGCTGCGGGCTGGCGCTCGGGCGCCTGGGCGGAATCGGTCACGGTGTTCTCCATGCATCGGTGCCCGGGATCCGCGGCACGGGGCTGCACGAAGGACGGTGGCAGAAACGCCTATGCACCGGCGTGGGGTGCGCCTGCAGGTGGGCTCGGCCCTGTCCGCGGATCCGGTGGCGCCCTGCGCGCGCCGCCGCCGATCCTAGGCCAGGCCGGGCC
>JBILSW010000522.1:0-2795 GCA_044371895.1 Rubrivivax sp. | reverse complement strand
TTGCAACAGGAGGCGGCGGTGCAGGGAGTTGGGTGGGGTCACGCTGCGGGTCTCCGGACGGCGTTCGGGGCGGTGCCAGAATGAGCGCTCTCGTGCAGCCGCGCCGGCAGCCGGCCGACCGGCGCCGAAAGCGCGGCGACAATCTTCATTCTGTTTGGAAGATTCTGCCCCTAAACCCTTGATGCCGTAAACAAAGTGAGCGTCGACTCTGGCGCAGTTCGGACCGTTTCGAAGGCCCCGCGTTGCCTTCGATCGACAGCTGTTGCGACCTGTTGCGCTGTCCCCATCTGCTGAAGCCGACGGCATCCACGACGCCTGCCACGCCTGTTCCGCCATGGCCCGACTCACGATCCTGCGCTACCCCGACCCCCGGCTGCACACGGTGGCCCGCCCGGTGGCGGCCGTTGACGAGCGCATCCGCACCCTCGCGGCCGATCTGCTGGAGACGATGTACGCCGAGAGTGGCGTCGGCCTGGCCGCCACGCAGGTGGACGTGCACGAGCGCGTCATCGTGATGGACACCTCCGATTCGCGCGACCGGCCACTGGTGCTTGTGAACCCCGAGATCGCCTGGGCCAGCGACGAGCTTGCCGTGGCCGAGGAAGGCTGCCTGTCTGTGCCGCAGGTCTACGACAAGGTCGAGCGCCATGCCCGAGTGAAGGTGCGCGCTCTGGACCGCGACGGCCAGCCTTTCGAGCTGGACGCCGAGGGCCTGAGCGCCGTGTGCGTGCAGCACGAGATGGACCACCTGCGCGGCAAGGTGTTCGTGGAATACCTCAGCCTTCTCAAGCGCGACCGCATCCGCACCAAGATGCTCAAGCGCACGCGCGACGAGCAGCGGGCGCGCGCCTGAGCGCCGCCGCGGCATGCGCATCGCTTACGCCGGCACGCCCGAGTTCGCCCGCGTGGCGCTGCAGGCGCTGCATGCGGCCGGTCACGAGGTGGTGCGCGTGCTCACCCAGCCCGACCGCCCCGCCGGCCGCGGCCTGAAGCTGCAGCACTCGCCGGTGAAGCAGTTCGCCCAGGCCCAAGGCCTGCCGCTGGCGCAGCCGCGCAGCCTGCGCCTGGACGGGCGCTTCCCCGACGAGGCCGCCGCCGCCCGCGCGCTGCTGCAGGCCGACGCGCCCGAGCTGATGGTGGTGGCTGCCTACGGCCTGATCCTGCCGCGCTGGTTGCTGGAGCTGCCGCCCCACGGCTGCCTGAACATCCACGGCTCGCTGCTGCCACGCTGGCGCGGGGCTGCACCCATCCAGCGCGCCATCGAGGCCGGCGACGCCGAAACCGGCATCACCATCATGCAGATGGACGAAGGCCTGGACACCGGCGCCATGCGCCTGTGGGAGGCCACGCCCATCGCCCCAGACGACACCGGCGCCACCCTCCACGACCGCCTCGCTGCGCTGGGCGCGCTCCTGGTGGTGCAGGCGCTGGCGCAGCTGCAGGCGGGCACGCTGCCGTTGGTGCCGCAGCCGGCCGAGGGCACCTGCTGCGCGCGCAAGATCGACAAGGCCGAGGCGCTGCTCGACTGGGCGCAGCCGGCCGCCGTGCTGGAGCGCCGCATCCGTGCCTTCGACCCCGCGCCCGGCTGCAGCGCCACGCTGGCTGGCGTGCCGCTGAAGCTGTGGCGAGCCGCGGTGCAGCCCAGGGCGGCCGGCGCCGCCCCGGGGCAGCGGCTGGCCGCCGGCCGCGGGCGGCTGGTCGTGGCCTGCGGCGAGGGCGCGCTGGAACTGCTGGAGCTGCAGCCGGCCGGCGGCCGCCGCATGGCCGCTGCCGAGTGGCTGCGCGGCCAGGGCCCCGACTGATCCCGTCGCCGGAACGGCTCAAGCTGCCCCTCCGCCGGCCGATAACGCCGGCATGAAGCACTCGCTGCGCTCCTTCGTGCGCGCCTCGGTCCTGGCCGCGCCGCTGTTGCTGGGCGGCTGCGGCTGGCTGGGCATCGAGTCGCCCGAGCAGATCGCCGCCAAGCGCGAGGCCGACGGCCGCGCCATCGGCGCCGGCTGCCGCCACGCGTCGCGCTCGGTGGAGGCCTGCTACGAGCTGAACAAGCGCGCCGACCGGTCGGCCATCTTCGCCGGCTGGAAGGAGATGCACGAGTACATGGCCGAGAACAAGATCGAGGCCGTGCCGCCGGCCGCCGAGGCCGAGGCCGAGCCCGAGCGGGAAGCCGGCGCCGAGCCGGCCCGCAAGTCGGCCACCGTGAGCGACGGCGAGAAGGTCGCCGCCAAGCCGGGCGGCTGATCGTCGGCGGGCCGTCGGCCGCCGCTGCAGCCGGTCGCGTCGGCGTGCAGTCCGTCGACCCCTGTGAGCTGGCAGCGCCCGGTGAAGGCACCATGCGTCGTCATCACACTACCGGAGCCCCGCCGTGAACCCTGCCCACACCCGCCGTGGCCTCCTGCGCGCCGGCCTGCCCCTGCTGTTGCCCGCCGCGGCCCTGCTGCCGTCGGCGGCCTGGGCCCAGCGCCTCAGCGGCAGCGGCCGCCCCGCCAGCGAGATGCGCAGCCTGCCGGCCTTCCAGGGCGTGACGCTGTCTGGCGCGATGGACCTGGTGGTGCGCCAGGCGGCCACTCAGGCCGTGGAGGTGCAGGCCGACGACAACCTTCTGCCCTTGATCGAGACCGAGGTCACCGGCAGCGGCGCCGACGCCCGGCTGCAGGTGCGCTGGAAGCGCGGCGTCTCGATCCACTCCGCCGACAAGGCCCGCGTGATCGTCGCCGCCCCGGTGATCACCTCGCTGGCGGCCTCGGGCTCGGGCGACCTGCTGGTGGAGCCCGTCGAGACGCCGCGCCTGGCGATCG